>CAZWSE010000050.1:0-26247 GCA_964636575.1 uncultured Sulfitobacter sp.
CTTTTCCAAAGTTCTTCTTTTCCATAACCCAGTATCCTTACTCCTGGGTCTCCGGCAAACAAGGGGCGGTTCAATCCAACTATCATTTGGGTCTTCATAGGAAGGCAAACAGATGAACATATCTCAATTCAAGCCTGAGGGCATACCGATACTTGTCACACTCTACGGTGGAATTCTTGCTCTCATTGGCATCTATCTTGGGGTTGTTGGACTGATAGATCCTACGACTGCGGTTGGGTATGTTGAGGGCGGTGACATGATTGCTGGCGCTTGGGCGGGTCGCACCCTCGGCTTGGCTTTGGCAACTGCGGCGGCGCTTTGGTTCAGAACGGTTCAAGCCTACACGATCGTCTTTTTGGCAAGCGTTTGCCGTGAAGGCGGAGATGTTGTGGGCGCGCTAAACTCTGGCAGCAACGGAATATTGACAGCCTTACTGATCTTCCTTGCATTGGACGTGATCTGTCTGATCCTTTCACTCCGCGCGCTCAAGGCTTAGGAGCACGCCCCATAACCGCTCTGGAGCGATCAACTAAATGTCGTTGATCGATACCCGAAAAAAGCCACGTTGCTGATCGCAGGCCCGACGCCAATTTCGGGCGACATCAAGAGCAATCCGGCAGGTTTGGGCGACGTTCACGCGTCACGCGCCCATCACAACCCAAAGGCTTTTTAAAGCGCGCTGACGTTTTCTGCGTCTATGATGATCGCAAGGTTCCACAGCCGCTTTAACTGTGCCTCGGACGCCAGTTTTTCCGCATCATCAGCGCCTGAGACATGCTCAACGCGAAGTCCGAAGCGCTGCAGCCCGCAGTTTCCGATCCAGCTTATGAACACGGGCATGATCTTGCGTTCGACTGCGATGGCAGACAAGGCCACCGCCACCTGTTCGAGCGAGGCAATCGGGGAAGAGACGCGGATGCCAATGTACGAAACCTCGTCGTCGGGACGGTCCCATAAGGCTTCAGACGGGGCAAAGGGCTGGACGTTTTGCGCAACAACGTCGTCACAGGCAGTGGGCGCCGCGCCGAGCAGACCATCGAGATCCAATGGCGCGTGGGGTGCGATGTTGCGCAGGATTGCCATGTAGTGATTGGAAAGATCGCTCATGTCCGGCCCTCGCTTTCGATGATGTGGGCTGCGGCATGGTTTCCACGCTCCGGCAACGCGACTTCGGCAAAGGCGGCGCGGATATCTGCGGCTTTTCCATCATCCAAAAATGCAGCGACTTCCTGTTTAAGCCGCACCAATTCTGTTTCCAGAACCAAAGAGGTCAGCCCCCGATCTGCTGCGGCGCGCGCGCGTCTTTCCTGATCGTCAAGATAGGGCGCAAACTGGGGGATCATGATGGATGGGATGCCGGAATACATGATCTCATGAAACGAATTATACCCGACCGCAGACACCACCAAATCAGCAGCGCGGCACAATGCGCCTGTGTTTTGGGTTTTGATCACATGGGTGTTTTTCCAACCGTAAAGCCCGTTTGGAACGATGGCATTGGGCCAAGCGACCACCAGATGAATGCAGTCTTTGCGCTGTTCCATCAGGTTGCACATGACTTGGGTTTGGGCCGTCCGTTCTGACGCGACGCCGCCGCCAAGCATCGTCACCACGAGCGTCTTTGCGGGCCGCTTGAACAGCTTTGACAGCTTGTCGCGCAAGGTCGGATCATCAGGTGCGTCGCGACGCACGATGGGTCCGACCGTGTGAACGCTATCGCCTGTCGTGTACCGGCTGTTCAACTCATCAAAGGCTTCTTGCGGGACAATCACTTTGGAAAACACGCGCTCGCGTTCTAGTGCAGACGGTTTGACCTGCCCCGGCTGCCAAAGCCCGCGCCGGATCCAGACGGCGGGCAATTGCAGTTCCGAGATCACCCGATAGATGGAGTCAAAGACATATCCACCGTCGAACACGAACCTGTCGCCGGTTTTGAGCATTCCGCGCAGTCTTAGGTAGTTGACCAGATCGTTCGCATATTCTTCGGCATGCATCTCTGTGCGTTGCACCATTGGCGCGACGGCAAAACCGCGATTGCGCAACAGATCAACGCAGCTTGGGAAGGCCGCGAACTGAACCCGCTGTTTGTCATCCATCGCCTCGGCGATCACCGAACAGCGCTGGGCATGACCAAGACCGTTGCCGTTGGTCGGGTAGAACAAGGTTGCATTGGTATCAGCCGCCTCAGGCAACGGCACAGGCGCAATTCCAAGAACCTGTTCCAGCCAAGCGACGTCAAACTGGGCCAACCAGTCGCTTTGCTGAATGCGGGTGCCAATGTCGGCACGGCTGTCCAAGACGCTGGCCTGAAGATAGGTCGCAAGGGCGCGCAGATCTTGGGGGCCTTCCAGAACAGGCGCACCGGTTGCGGCAAATGCGGCGTTGGCTGTGCAGTCAATGACAGGGTTGCCAGAGGCCATCGCATGCAGTGCAAGATTGGCCATGCGCGCACCTGGAACGTTCGTGCCGTAAACCACAAATGCATCTGCATAGTGGACCATCGTGCGCGGCAGCAATTCGTTGATCCCGAAAACAGACAATGCGTCAAAGCGGGACTGTTGGATGAAGGTTTTGCCCTGCCCGCTGGTCAGAATATGAAGCGTAACGCCCTTTTGGTAACTCAGGTTCACCAGCTCAGGCAGCGTTTCGGGGTCTTCCAGAGTTTCCGCAGGCACATAGGCCATGATTTGCGTCGATGCGTCCGTTTGGCGGGGCTTTGGCTCTGTGACACGCGTGACAGGCAAACTTAGATCGTCTTCAAGCAATGGCGTTTGTTGGGTAAGGCCCAGATCGATGACCTCTGGCTCAAAGCCCATGGCATATGCGATCCGGTTGGTGCTGTTGATCTGGGCTTGGCGGGTCGCAAAGCGGCCAAAGGCCCAGACCTTTGCGCCATTTGCAATTGGCATGGACCGCAGCAACAGTTGCACGTCGTCACTGACCTCATTGGCCCCGACGATGACAAGCTGATCCGCAACAATGTCATCAGGGTCCGCGAGATAGGGGGCGGCATCATAGCGTTCTTGCTTGTAAAACGTGTCGGGGACAAAGCGGGCATCAATCGCGACCTGATGGCCACGGCTATCCAGCATATCCGCAAGAAACAGCATAGCCTCAAAAGCCTTGGAAGATCGCGTGCCGCTACAAACCAAAATCATGCGATTGCTTTCTCAGGGGCGGTCAGGATCGGACCAAGCTGGCGCGCAAAGGCATCGGGTGAGAACTGAGACAGAACTGCCTGAGCAGAGCGTACATCTTTGGCATATGTTGCAGGTGATTTCAGATAGGACTGGATGATCCCGTCAACTTGATCCGGTTCAGCGGCGATCACAGCACCTTTGAAGATGCGCGCAGTGTCAGGGTCACTGATCACAATCTTTCCCGCTGCAATGCCCTCGGCCATGACACGCCCGAAACTTTCGCGAAAGGTGGGGGCTGTGAAGTAGATCATGAAATCTATCATCTCGAAAAACCTGTCCACGGGCAGTCCCCGAAACGGATAAAGCGTCCAATGTGCTGGAACCATCGGGTCCGCCATCAAAGGGTTCGCGCCCAGAATGACGTTACACTCAGCCGTTGCTGGAAAGCATGTTTCCATAACGTCGTTCGTTGGAAATTTTTCATAGCCGGGCCGCGACAGACGACCACGGCGGTCTGATATTTGCGGCTGCGGGTCGAGAATGTCGAACGCGCAGATGTTGAACCAATCGACGTCCAGAATGGACCAGTTGTCCAACCGGCCGCCCTTTGCGTGCCACTGCGAAATCGTTTCGCGGTTCCAATCAGAAATCGGCGCCAGTGATTTGCGCAAGGCGACGGAACACGCACTGATCTGCGCCATGCAATGCGCCACATCAAATGCCTCGGCACCTGAGGGGCGCAAAAAGTTTTCGTGGGCGATCACAATCAAATGAGAGGTAATGATCTTGGTCGCAATTTTGTCCTGAAACTTCAGACAGGACGGATTGTGAAACAACACAACGTCGCCGGAGATCGTGGGGGAATCCCACATGACCTCCAGGTCCAGACGGTCTAGTGTGGCGTGCAGGTTGGGCGACACATCACGGCCGGAAAACATGGATGTAGACAAGCCATGAACAGTCACACGCGCAAACTTGGAAACCACTTCGATCTCGGCTGCGACAGCCGAAGATGTTCCACCCGGAAACCGAGGCTCAATCACATATGCAACATGAGGTTTAGGCATTGTCGGTTTAGTAAACGCTGACCAAAGCCGCGGACACGGGTAGCTTGCGCCCCGGTGGGGTCAGATCATCAAGGCCAATCCCGGGCAGCTCGGGCAATTCCAACGACGGCGGGCGGGATGTCGGGGCAAGATCGGCAACGCGGCCAAGCGAAACCTGACGCATGAAATTGCGCAGCTCATTGGCCAAAGGATCGGTCCCTTGCAAAAGCCTGGGCGTTCTTAGAACCAGATTGTACAGCTCAACCCACCGCTGGTTGGACACCAGCAATTCGATTTGGCGCAGCTCCGCGATAGAGGCCGCTTGCTGAGACGAAGCCGACGTGCCCATCAGAACGAGAGCCGTTACGATTGCTAGAATTCGACGATTAGCCATTTTGTGCACCCAAAAACTATTTACTCGGTAGTGGCATTGCGCAGACCACTGATTATGCTGTTGCTTAACCGTGTTCTTGTGCTTGGTCGCGGGGAAACTTTTCTAGGTTTTGCGAGTTTGACGCTTGTCGACCCTGCCATCCAAACTTCGATCCCTGTTGACTGGCGATTGCCTGACGTAAAATCGCGCGCCTCTATGCCCAAATCCTCTGCCAGCGATGTGGCAATCAAACGGGTTCTGTTGCTATAGAAGCGGATATGCGGTTTTGAAATCGTGAACCCGACCTTTTTGGTGTTTTGCAAAGGCAGTCCCGTCTCACCCAGTCTGGCGCTGAAATCGTTCAAATCCGCATCTTTGACCTTGTCTGGAGCCAGCAAAATCAAGCCGTACTTCTGCGCATCTTCCGCAGACAACCCCATCGCTTGCGCAAAAGTTGGGTCCGGCTCAGGGGTGTTGAGAACTTTCAGCTTTGCTGCTGACGGGACAAAGGACGCGATCTGCGCTTTCACCTGTGGCCAGCTTGGTGCAGGGATATCAATGTCCGAAAAGACCGTTGGAGTGTACGCCAGTTGATATGAAAGCTGGGGCGTTTCCACGGTGGGTGCAAAGAACGCAATATCATCCAATTGAATCTGCGGCAGTTCATGTGAAGGCGTGTTTACACTGGCGAGACGCACTTCAGTGTGAGAAGGCCGCGTAAAGCTGCTGGCTTCGAAGTCTGTCACGCTCAACGGTGACGGCGCATAGGCGCTTAGAACGGTCGCAGGATTGTTCGTGTCAGACACCTGAAAGCGCACCAGATTAAGCGCCGGGTCCGTGTTGCTGCGGGTTGTCAGTTGGGTTGGCGGGGTATCGGTAATGCTCCCCGCCCAAGTCAGATCTGTGTAGCCGGACGTGATCATTGACGGCGGCGCGATATCTACCTCCGCAGTCGGTCCAGACAAGGTCGGGCCTGCAATGGCTGTCGCCAAGACAGGTTGCGGCAAAGGCGTTGGGCTGTAGGCCCCCAGAACAGATGCCGGATTGTTTGCGTCTGACGCTTGGAACTGTGCGATATGCTTGGCGTCGAGATCAAATGCTGTTGTGGACAGGCCAGCGTATGGGGCAACACCTAAATCTTGCATCCATGCGGTTTCGGGCGCCTTCGCACCGACCAGCGGTTCGGGCTGCGGTTGATCCGTCTTCAAAACAACCGGCGTCGCAGGAACAGCAGTCATCGACGCGAGCGTCCCCGATTGCAGGTCAAAAACGATGGGCTGCACGTCTATAACAGGCGCGGCCACAGGGATCGGCTGTACAGCAGGTTCAGGCGTTTTGATCGCAAATTGTTGCGGAGACACCCAGCCTGACCCGACCAAAACACCCAAACCCAGCGCAAAGCCAAAACCCAATCCGGTAAAACACCCAACCAAGACCAAGCCAACGCGGTTCAGCTTGCTTTTGGAAGTTGCGGGGGCGGTTGTAACAGTGGCTGTCGGTTGCGGCAGTGGCTCAACCGGAGAATCAGTCGCCGCATCGACGACCTTTAAATTGGCCACGACAGGCTTCGGGGCCGGCGCATCTTCTGTCTCTTTCGCAGGGGCAACAGCGGGCTTTTCGTCATTGCGATTGTCGAACAGAAACGCGGCTGTTTCTGCTTTCAGATCAACATTGTCGAGAATGAATGGCGGCTTCTTAACACGTTCAGCTTTACGCTCAGCCGCTTGTTGGGACAGCACTTTTTTACGCTTGGCACGCGCAACAGCCAGCCGCGCCTCCCAATCATTAGAGGCACTGCCTTTGTCGGCGTGCACGTCGTCGTCCGACGCAACAGGATGTGTCTCTGCCTCTAAAGACATTAGCTTTAGGCCCCCCCAGACCAGCGTCCCCGATAGGTTTATCGGTTGGCTTACAGCAAAACTCTACTCGCCCCCAAGGTACCACAGCGTTCAGAAGAGTCCAAAGGGGATTGCCCTAATAAATGGGGATAAAAATCGGTTTTACAACAACATGCGGGCCAATGACCCCCCGTAAGTCAGACCATATGGGCGGGATGTCGCGCTGTGTCGCAAACCCTTGATTCGCATTTGCCATCTCCGATTCGAGGCTTCTGACAGCGTATCCCATCGGGCAGCATGGGGCGGGGCAGCGTTCAGCCAACCGTCGTTTTGTCGACCCGCACATCTCGCTGGCGTCTGATCCTGAATGGGAGCCGGGTCACGAAGGACGCGGCTTGGCTGCGTTGCGGTTGCACGTCAAGAAAAGTGGCTAGCCAAAGGATGAGGGTACAAAAGGCCGGTCTTGTCCAAATCTATCAACCATTCCGCAAGGCGGGACAGCGGAGTGCACCTGACGTAGCGAAACACTTTTGACGTTACCGAAGCCTGTGGCAGGGTGATGTATCTAACAAGGAAAGTGCCCGCCCTGTGTCAAATGTCACCCAAGTTCTAACCCACACCCATAAAATCACGGAACAGAAGGTTGTAACCGTGCCGTCCTCTGCCTTGTCGGACGGCCAAGCGCGGTTGCGGGTTGAGCGGTTTGCCTTGACGGCCAACAACGTGACCTATGCCGCATCTGGGTTCGCGATTGGGTACTGGAAGTTCTTTCCAACGACCGAAAAGGATTGGGGGCTGGTTCCTGTTTGGGGCTTTGCCGAAGTGGTTGAAAGCGCATCCGATGTGGTATCGGTTGGGGAGCGTTTCTACGGATTTTATCCGCTCGCCTCCGAGCTGGTGATGGAACCCGCCCCGCATGGTGGCAATGCTGTGCGCGATGTTGCGGCGCACCGCGTGGCGCTGCCTGCCGTTTACAACATCTACACACGCGCATCCGCCGCCCCGAAAGAGAGCGATCCCTATCAGGCTTTGATGCAACCGCTTATTGCGACGTCTTATTTGCTTTATGACTGGTTGATGGACAATGACTGGTTCGGCGCCAGCCAGATTATTGTCGGCTCGGCCTCGTCCAAAACAGGGTTGGGGCTGACAGCCTTCTTGGCGAAACACGCGGACAAGCCGTTTAAGGTTGTGGGGCTGACGAGCAAAACAAACGCTGAGTTTGTCGATGAGTTGGGCTTTTGCGATCAGGTTGTGACCTATGATGAGGTAGAGACGCTTGATCAGGTGCCTTCCGTCTATGTGGATATGGCGGGCAATGGAGATGTGAAGCAGCGTCTGCATGCGCGTTTGGGCGACAGTTTGAAACATTCCTCTGCCGTTGGAATTTCCCATTGGGATCAATTCGCCCCGCAGTTGGAAGTGACAGGGCCGAAGCCTGAGTTCTTTTTTGCGCCGAGCCAGATCGAGAAGCGTAAAAAGGATTGGGGCAAAGGCGTTATTGAACAAAAGATCGGTGAAGCCACTCAAATGATCGTTCAGGATGCGACGCGCTGGCTGTCGCTGGAGACGCATTCCGGGCTTGAAGCCGCGATGACACCTTATGCTGCTTTGGCGTCTGGCACCGCAAATCCCAAAACCGGACATGTGGTCGAGGTTTGAATGTGTGGGCGGCTGTTCTGATCGCCCCTTGGCCTGCCCCTTTGACACGTACCCATTGACATCGTGATCTAACCGCAGGCATCGTTGGTCGCATTTTTATACCAGATTTTATTGGAGATATTTATGCACCGCTTCCTGTTCTTGATCTTTTTGTTGGCCGCGACCAAACCCGTTTCTGCTGATCCGAACAATATTATTCCTGCATTTAAGTCCATCGACGTCAAAGTCGGACAATCCGTTGTTGTGCGCGGATACAGAGGCGAGTGTGGAAAGCGGCCCGTCAACGTTGATCTAAATCGAACCAGAGACACAAAGCTTGGCGTGCTAAGCAATGGCAAATGGGGCGTCACAAAAAGCGACCGATGCGGTGGATTGACCCCTGCAATTGAGATTATCTTCTCCGCAAAGAAAGCTGGCCGCGAGACCGTTAAAATCGCTGGTGAGAGGGTAAAGATAAAGGTGCGTTGAGCCTAACACGTGTCCGTCCTTGGTGTGTCAGGCGGTCATGATCCCGCACTTAGACCAAGACAATCGGGCAGTGCAGACAGGTTTGCCCCCTGCTTTTCGGCGATCACGACGACCCCCGATTTGACCCCCGTTGGCGCATCCGACACCGCCCAGCGCCGCCCGACAATATGAATAGCGCGCAGCCCGTCTGCGGTTGGCACGAACCCTTTCGCGCGGATCAGATTAAGGTCCGCCCCCGCAAGCCGTTCAGCCACAGCCTGCGCGTCGCAGGGGTGATCGAAGGTGATGACCTTGGTCTCAAAGGCGTCTGCATGGGGGTGGATGTCTTGTGACTGCGCCACATCGCTGCGGTCATAGGGCTGCAAGACAATCGCAGGCGGCACCTTGGCATGGTTTGCCCTGACGATTGCCGCGTTTGGGGCTTTGCCCCCGACCCACCTGTGCAAATCGCTCAACTGGTCCTCCGCAATCAGGTCGCATTTGTTCAGCATCACCAGATCCGCGTCGGACAACTGCCTGTCGATGGTGTCCCCGATATAGGCGTTTCCGGCTTGGGATTTGATGGTCTCTGCATCAGCAAGCACGATGACCCCGTCGATGTGAAGCCCCTCCATGATCGACACCGAAGACGCGATGGCACCGGGCATGGCGACGCCGCTCGATTCAATCAAGATATGATCGGGTTTTTGATCGAGCTTTGACAGGTCCATCATCGCTTGGATCAGGTCATTGCCGTAGCTACAGCAAATGCACCCCCCCGCGATGGAAATCATGGTGTCGTCTTGCGCTTCGATCAGGTCTTCGTCGATGGGCAAAGCGCCAAATTCGTTGACCAGAACCGCCAGTTTCACCCCATCCGCGTTGCGCAGCAGGTGGTTGACCAGCGTGGTTTTACCGGCCCCAAGGTATCCGCCGATGACCGTGACAGGCAGCACTACGGGGCGACCTTACACGTCAGCCGCCGCAAAGATGCGGCCTGATTGCACGGTGCCCCAGACAGGTATGTCTTTGATGGTTTCGGCTGTGGCTTTGGTCGGGTCCGCCTCAAGCACTGCGAAATCCGCCTTCTTACCGGCCTCAATCGATCCGATTTCACCGTCGAGCTTCAGCGTATAGGCCGCTCCCAGCGTGATCGCATAAAGCGCTTCATCAAGGGTGATCCGTTCGTTTTCGCCCAAGACACGCCCAGACGCGGTATAGCGGTTCATGGCGCACCATGCGGTGAAGAGCGGCCCAAGCGGTGTGATCGGTGCGTCGGAATGGATGCCCATGGGAATGTTGTTATCAAGCGCTGTGCGACAGGCGTTCATACGTTCTGCCCGTTCGGGACCGACCGTCAGTTCATAATGTTCGTCCCCCCAGTAGAAATGGTGGTTCGCAAAGAGGTTCACACACATGCCAAGCTTGGCCATCTGCCGGAATTGCGCGGCATCGGCCAGTTGGCAGTGTTGCAGGGTAAAGCGGTGATCTGTGGTCGGGATTTTGTTGAGCGCCTGTTCAAGCACCTCCAACGCCAGTTCGGTGGCTTGGTCGCCGTTGGTGTGGGTGTGCACCAGCAGCCCGTTTTCCAAGGCTTTTTCATAGATGTCAGCCATCTGTTCGGGCGTGATGTACCACAGCCCGTTGGGGGCGCCGTTGTAATAGCCAGGCGGGCGCATGCGGGCAGAGAACCCTTGGATGGACCCATCGGCCACCACCTTGATCGCACCAAGCCGCATCCGGTCGGTCGAGCGTGCGCGCAACGAGAGCGCATGTTCGATCAGCTCGTCCGGTGTCAGGCCATGAAAGAACCGCAGGGCCATGACGCGGGCGGGAAAGCGTGGCTCTCCGGTGACTTTGATCATCATATCCGCAGCCTCGTCTGACATACGCGAAGCGAGGTCTGTGACCGTCGTGACCCCTGCCCGCACGCAAAGCTTGCCAAAGTCGCGCAGGCCCCGTTCGTCGCAGGCCAGCATATCGCGGTTGAACCCGACGTGTGCGCCAACGGGGGTCATGATATCGGGGCCTTTCAGCTCACCTGTGGGCAGGCCGTCATCGCCCAATGGCACGCCGGGGTGGTTGACGCCGGGCTTCAGCAGCCCTGCCAGTTCCAAGGCCTTTGAGTTCACATTCATGATGTGCCCAGAGGCATGCATGATCCCCACGGGTCGCGTCGTAGACACCCTGTCGAGATCAGCGCGGGTGACACGTTCGTTGTTGAAATAGATCGGATCAATCTGCCATCCGGGCAGCGGTGTGTCTGGATCGTCCAGTGTTTGCTCAGTCGCTTTCAGGCGGTCGATCACGGCATCGACGGACTTTAACCCGTCCCAGATTTTGCCATTCGGGTCCATACGGTCAAAGTATCCGCAATAGGTATATTTCCAGAGCGAGCCTTCCATCGCGTGGGCGTGCCCTTCGACCAAACCGGGCATCAGATATTTGTCTTTGAACTGGGTATCGAGGGTGTGTTCGCCCCAGCCCTGAAGCTCTTCCAAGCTGCCGGTGCCGATGATCTGGCCGTCCCGCACGGCGACATGGGTCGTCTCCGGCCGTGCGGGGTTCATTGTGATGATCTTCTTGGCTTGGAATATCGTGAGCATACGAAATCTCCTGATTTTCTACAAATCGTAGAGCCTTTTGCGCGATGCACAAATAGTAAACATCGCAAATATTAACATTAGACGATTTCAAGATCCTGCCCTAAGCTGAGTCCTAATAATGCATAACAAGGGAGAAATATTGTGAGACGAATGTTCAAGACATTGGCAACCTCCGTCGCGACCGCGGCATTGCTTGCCACATCTGCGATGGCAGACGACCCCAAACAGGGCGGCACGCTGACCATGGCATTGCAGCAAACTCCGCGCCACCTGAACCCTGCTGTTCAGTCCGGCACCGCGACCGGTCAACCCGGCACGCAGCTTTTCGCGTCCCTTCTGCGCTACGATGAAGGATGGGAGCCTCAGCCCTATCTTGCTGAAACATGGGAAGTGTCCGAGGACGGTTTGTCCGTCACGGTTAACCTTGTGAAGGGTGCCACCTTCCACGATGGCGCGCCGATCACATCGGAAGACGTTGCATTCTCTATCGATACGGTGAAAGCAAACCACCCGTTCAAATCCATGTTCGCCCCTGTTGAGGCGGTTGAAACACCTGACGCCAATACCGCGATCATCAAACTGTCCAAGCCGCACCCAGCGTTGTTGCTGGCGATGTCTTCTCAGCTTTTGTCGATCATTCCAAAGCACGTCTACGGCGACGGTCAGGACCCTAAGGCGCATCCTGCGAACTCTGAAAACGTCGTTGGTTCCGGCCCGTTCAAACTGGTTGAGTTCAAGCGCGGCGAGCACGTGATCCTTGAGCGTTATGAGGACTATTTCATCGAAGGTCTGCCCTATCTGGACCGCATCGTTATGCGTATCCTGCCAGACGAAAGCACCCGTGCCATTGCGCTCGAAAGCGGTGAATTGTTGATGTCGGGTTTCGAATCCAACCCGCGCAACATTGTTCGTCTGAAAAAGAACGACGGCTTGCTTGTGTCATCTGACGGTTATGCGGCCATTGGTCCTGTCAACTGGCTTGCTTTCAACACCAAGGGTGAGAAAACCGGTGATCCAAAGGTCCGTCAGGCGATTGCCTATGCGGTGGACCGTGAGTTCATCAACAAAGCCTTGAACCTTGGTACGGCCCCTGCGGCCTTGACCGGTATTCACCCGGGCAGCCCGTTCTACGATGCCTCTGTTGAACCCTATGACCTTGATCTGGACAAAGCCAACGCCCTGCTGGACGAGGCAGGCTATGCCGCCGGTTCCGATGGCATGCGCTTTGCCCTGACCGTTGATTACGGCTGGCCTGCGATGAAGCCCTATGCCGAATACCTCAAGCCACAGCTGAAGAAGATCGGCATTGATGTGGCTGTGCGGTCGTCTGCGGACTTCCCCACATGGGCCAAGCGGATTTCCACATGGGACTTCGACATGACCATGGACAACGTGTTCAACTGGGGTGACCCTGTGATCGGCGTGCACCGGACCTATAGCTCTGACAACATCAAGGAAGGCGTCATCTGGTCCAACACCCAGCAGTATGCCAACGCCCGTGTTGACGAGCTGATGGAGATGGCCGGATCGACCAACGATCCTGAAAAGCGCAAGGCGCTTTACGCTGAGTTCCAGCAGATCATCGCAGCCGAGCTGCCGCTGTATCCGATCTGGGCCTCGCCTTACCACACGGTGTCGTCCACATCTGTCGGCAACGCCCCTGAAAGCGTTTGGGGCACATCCAGCCCGCTGGACCGTGTCTACATGAAGTAAGCCCGCTCACGGGACCTTAGCCCGAACCGCTCCGGTGGTTCGGGCCTTTCTTTCTCTCTGATTTTTTGGAATACCGCGATGGGCCTTGGGCAAATTCTGGCAAAACGCATTGGCTATGGCCTTGTTTTGCTTGTGGCTGTGGTCGTTCTCAATTTCACGCTTATCACCATCGCACCCGGCGATGTGGCGGATTCAATCGCCGGTGATATGGGCGGTGCTGACGCCGAAGTTCTGGCTGAAATTCGCGCCCGTTACGGGCTGGACCAACCCTTTATCGCGCAGCTTTGGAACTACCTCTCGAAGGTTGCCGTGCTCGATCTGGGGTATTCCTATTTCTACAATGCCCCCGTGACCGAACTGATCCTGCAACGTCTGCCTGCCACCTTGCTACTGGTCTTTTCGTCGCAAATCCTTGCCATCGCACTTGGCATGTTGCTGGGCGTTATGGCCGCCCGCAAACCCAACAGCCTGACCAATCTGGTTGTCACCTTCCTGTCGCTGTTCGGCTTTGCCGCCCCTGTCTTTTGGACCGGTATCTTGCTGATTATTCTGTTCGTCTCTGTCTGGCCCGTGTTCCCCGTCGGCGGCATGATGAGCGCATCCCTGATCGGGGCCGCGTGGTATGAGCAGTGGATCAACATCGCCTATCATCTGGTGCTGCCGATGGTGACGCTGGCGTCGATCTATCTAGCGCTTTATTCGCGGCTGACCCGTGCCTCTATGCAAGAGGTGCTGGGCAGCGATTACGTCCGTACCGCCCGCGCAAAGGGTTTGGCCGAGAACACAGTGTTCTACAAACACGCGCTTAAGAACTCGCTCGGGCCGCTTGTGACGGTTGCGGGCTTGCAGTTTTCGGCTGTGATTTCGGGCGCTGTGGTGGTTGAGGCCGTGTTCAGTTGGCCCGGTCTTGGCACCTTGGCGCTGCAATCGATCCTTGCGCGCGACACGCCCACGATCATGGGCATCCTGTTCTTTTCGTCCCTTGTGGTCATTGTCGTGAACATCATCACCGATGTGGTTCTGCGGATGATCGACCCGCGCATCAGTGCGGACTAGGAGCCTGTCATGAGCGATACAACAACCCAAACAGACACCGCCCCTGACATTCAGGTCACCAGCCCGTGGCGCGAAATGCGCACCATGTTCTTTCGCAACTATGCGGCTGTGGCGGGGTTGATCCTGCTGATCCTGATTTTGCTCTTCGTCTTTGTTGGCCCGCTGATCCATACAACTGATCCCTTTGAAATGGTCTGGGCCCCCTTCACCCTACCCATGCAAGAAGGGTTCATCTTGGGCACCGACTATCTGGGCCGCGATATTCTGTCGGCGATGATGGCGGGCGGGCAAGTGTCCTTGGCCATCGGGCTGGCGGCTGCCTTGGTGTCTGTGATCATCGGCGTCTCTGTTGGGGCTTTTGCGGGCTACTATGGCGGCTTGGTCGAAGAATTGCTGATGCGCTTTACCGAGTTTTTTCAGGTGCTGCCGACGCTTCTGTTCTCGATGGTTATTGTGGCGCTCTTCGGGGCGTCCTTGTTGACGGTGACGCTTGCCATCGGGGTTGTCAGTTGGACGGCCGTGGCGCGTGTGACGCGCTCTGAATTCTTGCGCATCCGTGAGATGGAATATGTGGCCGCCGCGCGGTCAGGATCGGCCAAAGACCTTTATCTGATCTTCAAAGTGATCTTGCCAAACGCCCTGCCGCCCATCGTGGTGCAGGCCAACCTGATGGTTGGCTCTGCGATCCTGTTTGAGGCTGCCCTAAGCTTTCTGGGCCTGAGTGACCCCAATGTCATGAGCTGGGGGCAGGTCATTGGCTCCAACCGCCCTTATATCTTGGACGCAGGTTTTGCCGTTGCGATCCCCGGTTTTGCGATCTTCCTGACCGTGCTTGCCATTTCATTGGTCGGTGACGGGTTGAACGACGCGTTGAACCCGAAACTGAGGCAACGCTGATGTCTGAGCCATTGCTGAACGTCTCTGATCTTGTGGTTGATTTCAAAACCCGCGCCGGAAATGCGCGCGTGCTGGATCATATCTCTCTGTCTGTAAACGAAGGCGAAATTCTGGGGATCGTGGGCGAATCCGGTTGCGGCAAATCCATGACCGCGCTGTCGATCATGGGGCTTATCCCGAACCCGCCGGGGCAGATCACGTCCGGGTCAATCACGCTGGCCGGTCAGGAACTGGTCGGATTGGGCGTCGATGATCTGTGCAAGATCAGGGGCAAAGAGATCGGGATGATCTTTCAGGAACCCATGACCTCGCTCAACCCTGTGTTCACTGTGGGCGAACAAATCGCTGAAAGCGTGCGTTTGCACGAAGGGGCCACTGCCAAGGCCGCCCATGCGCGGGCGGTTGAGATGCTCACAGCCGTTGAAATCCCCGAAGCTGCGGCCCGTGCAAATGCCTATCCTCACCAACTGTCTGGCGGGATGCGCCAAAGGGTGATGATCGCCATGGCCTTGGCCTGCCGCCCCCGTGTCTTGATCGCGGACGAGCCGACAACCGCCCTTGATACCACCGTGCAGGCGCAAATCTTTGATCTGCTGCAAAACTTGCAAGATGAAACGGGCACTGCGATTATCATGATCACCCATGACATGGGCGCGATAGCGGAACTGGCTGACAAAGTCGCGGTGATGTACGCGGGCCGGATCGTTGAGATGGGCACGGTCGACACGGTGCTGTCCCATCCCGATCATCCCTATACCAAGGGGTTGATCGCCTGCGTGCCGCATCTGTCTGACACCCCCGGCCCTGTCCGCGAGCGGTTGATGGAAATCGAAGGGGTCGTCCCTGCCCTGACCGATCTGGGCAACGGCTGCGCCTTTGCGCCGCGCTGCACGTCCGTGCTGCCCCGTTGCGCATCGGACAAGCCGGACTTGCAGACCACCCAAGACGGCCACCTAACCGCATGCTGGGCCGCTTCACAGGAGATGGCCACATGAGCGGGTCCGACATTGCGCTGACGGTCGAAGACCTCAAGGTTCACTTCGGCGGCAAAACCGGCCCCTTCAGCCGCAACAGCAAAACCGTTCATGCCGTTGATGGGGTTAGCTTTGAGATACCCGCCGGCACGACCTTTGGCATTGTGGGCGAAAGCGGGTCGGGTAAATCCACGACTGCGCTGGCGATCATGCGGTTGGTGCATATCACCGATGGGTCCGTCACTTTGGGCGACACGATGTTGAGCACCCTCGAAGGCGAAGCGCTTCGCGATGCGCGGTCCCGCTTTCAGATCGTATTCCAAGACCCCTACTCATCCCTGAACCCGCGCAAGCGTGCGGGTGCATTGGTGCGTGAGCCGCTGGATCTGATGAACATCGGCACCCCGCAAGAGCGCGAAACCAAAGTGGCCGAGCTTTTCCGCCAAGTGGGTCTGCGCCCCGAACAACAGGCGCTGTTCCCGCACCAGTTTTCCGGCGGGCAACGCCAACGGCTGGGCCTTGCACGCGCGCTGTCCACCCGTCCGGAACTGATTGTCTGTGATGAACCTGTATCAGCGCTCGACGTGGCCATTCAGGCGCAAATCCTGAACCTGATGGGCGATATCCAGAAAGAGCTTGGCCTGACCTACCTGTTCATTTCCCATGATCTTGGGGTGGTTCAGCATATCTGCGACACGGTCGCGGTCATGTATCTGGGCCAGATTGTTGAGCTTGCAGATCGTGTCAGCCTGTTCACCAATCCGCGTCACCCCTACACCAAAGCCCTGCTGAGTGCTGTGCCGTCTGTGCATGGCAACAAGCAAGACCGCAAGAACCGCGTCCGCTTGCAAGGCGATCCGCCCAGCCCGATCAACCTGCCCAAAGGGTGCCGGTTTGCGTCGCGTTGCCCGATTGCGCAGGACCGCTGTAAGGACGCCCCGCCCAAGCTTGAAACGCTTGGCGGCGGACACAAGGTCGCGTGCTACTTTGCGGAGCCGTAGTGGCGGTCGCTAAGAGCGCTGTCTCGAACGGGCTGGCGCCACGCATCACTCAACGGTAATTTCCGTTTTTTCAATACAAGCCTTTCTTGCCTGTCCAAGTGCCAGCAAATCGGGGTCTTGCCTGTAAGCGTCGAATGCGGCTTGGGTTGGAAACTCCAGCCGATGGGTTTCATGGGGGTCGTTCCCAGTCGCACCGCGGGTCTTTTGCACGCTTAACACCTGACCGCCGTGCCGTTCCATGATCTTGAAGGCCGCTGCCTCAAAGGCTTCGAACGCGGCAAACCGGCCCGACTTAACCCAAAGATGTACGGTGATGCGAAGGGGGTGCATGTGGTTCCTCTTGGGTTACCGCTTAAGCCCCGCGCACATCGACAATCGACGTCTCGCTTAACCGGCGGATCAGGCTTTGCTCAACATCTTGCAGCACGTCCGCCACCCTTTGATGAAGCGCATATTCAAGCGAACAGGCCGAGGCCTCAGTCGCATCGCTGGAGGCCACCAGACTTTCATCCAGCGCCAAGTACACATCGGCAAGTGTGATGTCCTTGGGTGCGCGGGCCAAGCGCCATCCGCCCGCATGTCCTTTTTCAGAGGCCAAAAGCCCTGCGTCCCGCAACCGCCCCAGCACGCGGCGCACGACCACCGGATTGGTGCCAGCATGTGCGGCGATATCGCTAGAGGTCTGCATGCGCGTCGGATCGCCCGCCATATGGCTAAGCGTATGCAGGGCGAGTGACAGGCGGCTGTTGCGTTTCAAAGGGTTTCTCCGGTTGGCTTGGCCTCACGTAACATCGCTGGTTGCGTGTTTCTAGTAACTACAGTAGTTGCGTAATACTATAACACTTTCGATTCTTACGGCTTCCCTATGCAACATTCTCAATCTCGTAACCTTGGGGCCACCACTTTGCGCGCGCGCCGTCGTCAAGGCGACCCGATGCAGGCCTATGACGCATTGCCTGGGCCCTTGCGCAGCTGGCTTGCCCAAGCGGCACTGCCGTGGTCGCCTGCCTCTGCCAAACGGGTCTGGGCCCGTGCCCGCGCGAAGGGCGAAAGCGTTGAGGCCACATTGCAATCTCTGGCGCGGGTCGAGACCAAAACGCTTGCCCGTGACCGCCATTCCGAACACCAAAAAATCAACTGCTCAAACTGAGGAACCAATAGATGTCACTCGTCTCCCGTTTCACCCTCGCGGCCTTTCTGGCTGTCAGCTCTGCCCTGCCCGTCGCGGCACAAGACAAAAGCCTTTCGATCGCTGTCACTTTCGGCCCGAATGCCGAGGTGCCCGACCCGCGTGCCGGTTACAACGGCTGGATGTCCAACCAAACTGGCGTGACCGAGACCCTGATGGGCATCGACTATGACATGAACCTCTACCCCCGTGTTGCCGAAAGCATCGAACAGGCCGGCCCGACCACATGGCGTGTGACCCTGCGGGGTGATGTTGCGTTCCACGACGGAACACCTGTAACCGCAGATGCTGTTGTCGCCTCGATCTCTGCCATTTTGGATGACGCCAACCCTGCGCACAACGCACGGGTCGCGAAGCTGCTTGATCTGGCGGACCTTTCTGCGGACGGCGACAAGGTTGTTGTGTTTGAAACCAACAGTGCCAACGCGGCCTTCCCTTGGACCTTGTCCGAACCTGCGATTGCGGTCCTTGGCGAAGCCACTGACGCTTTCCCGATCAACGCAACTGGGCCTTATGTCTTCAAAGAGGCAATCCCTGAACAGCTGTACCGCGCCGAAGCGAACGCGGATTACCGTCTTGGCACACCGGGTCTGGATGAGGTGCGCGTTGTTGTGGCGGGCGACTCTGCATCGGCGGCTTTGGCATTTGAAGCGGGCGAAGTTGATATGGTCGTGAACTACCCCGAAGCCGATTTTGAGCGTATTCAAAGTACAGGCGCGCAAGGGTTTTCCGCCCCCACCGCGCGGCTTTATTTCTACACAATGAACGCGGCGAGCGGCCCGATGGCGAACCCGCTGATCCGCCGCGCTGTGTCTTTGTCGATTGATCGCAGCGGATTGGTTGATGCGGCATTGTCCGGTGTTGGCGGCGTGCCCGCGGGTACCATCTACCCCAAAGGCAAGGGCTGGGCGGCGGACATTCCCGCGATGTATGACCCCGCAAAAGCCGAAGCCCTGCTGGCCGAGGCAGGAGCCGTCAAAGAAGGCGGCACTTGGATGCTCGATGGCGCACCGCTTGAGATCGACATCGTGACCTATTCGGGCCGCGCCGCTTTGGCCCCCACGGCCGAGTTGACCCAAGCCTTCTTGCAGGCCATCGGCGTCAAAGCGAACGTCACGGTCGGCGAATACGGCGCCAGCAACGATGCGATCAAGGCCGGTGACGCGGACATGTTCTTGCAGGCTTGGGTGACCACGCCCCAAGGCGATCCGGGCGCTGTATTGGAAGGACTGCTGAAGTCTGACGGCGGGTCCAATTCCGGCAAGTATTCCAACGCTGAACTGGACAAGCTGCTGGCCGATGGCCGCACCACCTTTGATCCGGCTGCGCGCAAGGAAATCTACAACGCCGCCCAACAGATCATCGCAGCCGAGGCCGCGTTGATCCCTGTCTTTCACGTGGCACAAACCAATGTCGCCAAAGCCGGCCTGACCGGATATGAGGTGCACCCAACCGAAACCTATTGGGTCACCCATGAGACAACGATCACCGAATGACACTTAGCGTGAACGGCCTGAGCGCAATTCGTTCAGGCCGAACCATTCTGCACCCGACCTCATTGCAGGTTCAGCCCGGCGCCCGCGTCGGGCTTGTTGGTGCGTCAGGATCGGGCAAATCAACCCTTGGTCATGCCCTGATTGATGATCTGCGCCGCCAAGGCCAAATCGTCGCCCATGTGCCGCAAAGCCCTGATGAGGCGCTCGATCCGTTGCGCACAATGGGCTTTCACTGGCAAGAGGCTTTGCGCGCTTTGGGCTTGCCTGAGGATGAAAATCAACGGCAGACCCTGTTCAAGGCGCTCAACATCGAAGGCGGTGACCTGCGCAAACGCCCCTGGGGGTGGAGCCGTGGCATGCAACAGCGCTTTGTCATTGCGATGGCCATGATCGGATCGCCCGCCCTTTTGGTGATGGACGAGCCCACGTCCGCCCTTGATCCCGTTGTCGCGGCCCGCAGTATGGAGCTGTTGAACACCTACCTGAACGGGCGTGACACGGCGTTGATTTTGATCACCCATGATCTGGGTCTCGCCGCCCAGCACGTATCGCGCTTGTTGGTGATGGAGGCCGGGCAGATCGTTGAAGACAGCCCCACCGACAGCCTTTTGAACGCCCCCCAAACGCAAACCGCGAAGTCACTTTGCGCCCATCGCAGCTGGTTGGCTTTGCCATGCTAAGCGTTGACGGGGCTTGGGTCAGGCGGGGCGGTGCGGATACCCTTCGGGACGTATCGTTGACTTTGAACCCCAGCGAAACCTTGGCCGTTGTCGGCGAAAGCGGTGCGGGCAAGTCCACGCTGATTGCCGCCATACTGGGGCTGGTCAAACTGGCGAAAGGTAAAATCACGTGGGACGGGTCGCCCGTGCACACCTGCCGCCCTGCCTTGGTCATGCAAGAACCCCGTGCTGCGTTTAATCCGGTTTTGCCCCTCAGCCGGTCTGTGGCTGAACCCCTTGTCGCACAGGGAAAACAGGTGCCGCAGGACCGTTTGGCCCGTCTTTGTGCGGGGTTGGAATTGCCCTTGGACTTGCTGGATAGGCGTCCCAGTGAAGTCTCCATCGGTCAGGCGCAACGGGTGGGCATATTGCGCGCCCTGCTGGCCGCCCCGCCCTTGGTTTTGTTTGACGAACCGCTGTCAGCGCTTGATGCGGTCACCCAAAAACACACCGCCAAGCTGATTGCGGATTTGCAGCGCGAAGAAGGCTTTGCGGCGCTCATCGTCACCCATGATCTGGGCTATGCGGCTGCCTTTAGTGACACCATTGCGGTGCTGCGCGCAGGGGCCGTTGTTGAGGCATCCGCGACCGCCGACTTCATCGCAAGCCCCACGTCTGACTATGGCCAAACCCTGCGCGACGCCGCCTTTGCCCTTGGCGCTTTGGAGCAAGTCGCGTGATAGGCACGATCCTCGCCTTGATCCTGCGCGCCTTTGTGGTGCTGACGGGCACGGCCGTCGCGACCTTTTGCTTGCTGTGGTTCGCGCCGGGGGATCCCGCCCTTGCGATTGCGATGGCGCGTTTCAATGCGGTGGTGCCTGCCGATGTCGTCGACCAAGTGCGCGCAGAAGCAGGGCTTGATGCGGGGTTCTGGCCTGCCTTTCAAAGCTGGATCGGGCCGCTGCTGGCAGGGGATTTCGGGAACTCGTCCGTGACAGGCCGCCCTGTCTGGCCTGATTTGATGGCAGCGTTCAGCTACACTTGGCCACTGGCGTTGCTGGCGCTTGCGATTGGGCTGGCGGTGTCCATCCCGCTGGCTGTGCTGGCCGCAAAGCATCAGGGGGGATGGATTGATCGCGGTGCGGTTGCGATTGCCTCACTTGGAACAGCGATCCCCGCCTTTTGGATGGGGTTGCTGCTGATCCTGTTGTTTGCGGTTCATCTGGCATGGCTGCCCGCGATGGGCGCGCGTACGCCTGCCCATGCGATCCTGCCCGCATTGACCTTGGGGTTCGGCGTGGCCGCCGCGCTGACCCGCATCATCCGGTCGGGCATCCTTGAGGCCAAGGGCCAGCCCTTTTTGCCAGCCTTCCGCCGTCGCGGCGTGGCCGAGCGTGACATTGGCCGTGACCACATCGGCCCCCATGCCGCTGTCCCTGTCCTCACCGTTTTCGGGCTAGAGCTTGCCTTTCTGCTTGAAGGGCTTGTCGTGGTAGAAGTGATCTTTTCAAGGCCCGGTTTGGGCGGCTTTTTAGTGCAGGCGATCATGGCGCGTGATTTTCCCAAAGTCCAAGCGGTCGTTTTGTTGATTGCGCTTGTGTTCGTGACGATCAACCTTTTGATCGACGCACTTTACGGCGTGATCGACCCCCGCATCGGAGAGCGTGATGCGTAGTGTCGTCTGGCTGATCTGCCTCTTTGTGATGCTTGCTGTTCTGGGCCCGCTCTTTGCGCCCTATGACCCCACAGCGATCAATATCCCCAAGCGTCTAAGCCCGCCAACAGCAGAGTTCCCGCTGGGCACCGATGCACTTGGCCGCGACATCCTTTCGCGCTTGCTGCACGGGGCGCGCTGGTCGCTTGGATTGGCCTTTGCGATTTCGCTGATCGGGTTGTGTGTCGGAACTGCGATCGGGCTTGTTGCGGCATTGGGCGGCAAATGGGTGGACTGGACCCTGATGCGCGTCACAGATTCCTTTCTGGCCTTTCCCGAACTGGTTGCGGCCGTCGTGATCGCAGGCGTTTTGGGCGGCGGCGTGCCAAGCCTGATCTTCGCGCTCGGTGTCACGGGCTGGATGCGCTATGCGCGGGTGGCGCGGGGCATTGGCCTGTCGCTGGGGTCGCGCGGTTATGTGGTGCAGGCCAAGCTTGCGGGCCTGTCGCCGCTGGCCATTGCGCGCTGGCACTATCTGCCGTCGCTGTTGCCCTCGCTGACCGTCGTTTGGACAGGCATGTTCGCCCGCGCAATCTTGGGCATCTCGACGCTCGGGTTTCTGGGCTTTGGCGTACAGCCGCCGATGGCGGAATGGGGCACGATGCTGCTGGACGGGCGGGCGCACATGCGATCCACCCCATTGCAAATGATCTGGCCGGGCATGGCGGTTGTGTTCTGTGTCCTGTCGATCAATCTTGCAGGCGATGCCTTGCGCGATGCGCTGGCCGAGACCGAGACACCCAAATGAGCACACCAGACCGCCCGACCTTGGGCATATACCTGCGTATCCTGTCCGGCATTCTGGGCGCGGGCATGTTCGTCAGCGTCAAGGCTGTCAGCGACGACGTGCCCTTGGGCGAAATCGTTTTCTTCCGGTCGTTCTTTGCACTGATCCCGCTGGTTCTGTTCTTGTGGATCAGGGCCGAATTTCCGAGCGGCTTGGCCACGAAACGACCTTGGGGGCATTTGATGCGCGCAGGCTTCGGCGCGATTTCGATGTTCACCTCATTCGCGGCCCTCGCGCGGCTCAACATTGCAGAGGCCATTTTGATTGCCCAGCTGTCCCCTATGTTGATGGCCGTCGCAGCTGTTGTGTTGCTGTCTGAACGGCTGACCATCTGGCGCGTTGTCGGGCTGGTCTTGGGGTTTGCGGGCGTGATCGTATTGGTCTGGCCGGAACTGACCGCGGGGGGTGTCAAACAAGACCGTCTGATCGGGGTTGGACTTGGGTTGGTATCGGCCTTCCTGTCCGCGCTTGCGCTTATTATGGTGCGCAGCCTGAACCGGTCTGAAAGCCCCGGGGCAATCGCGCTCTATTTTGTTCTGGCCTCAATGGTGGGGGCGTTGCTGACGCTGCCTTGGGGGTGGATACAGCCCAGCGGCGCGACACTGATCTGGCTGATCGCCGCCGGACTGTTTGGCGGCTTTGCCCATATCGCGATGACCCTGTCGTTCCGCTACGCCGAGGCCTCGCGACTTGCGCCTTTTGAGTATATCGCACTGCTTTGGCCGCTGCTGGCGGATCTGTTTATCTTCCGGCTGCCCCTGTCCACCACGTTTCTACTGGCGGTGCCATTGGTCTTG
This sequence comes from uncultured Sulfitobacter sp., assembly GCA_964636575.1. Lineage (GTDB taxonomy): Bacteria > Pseudomonadota > Alphaproteobacteria > Rhodobacterales > Rhodobacteraceae > CAZWSE01. Next base: position 23,396 of record CAZWSE010000050.1, read on the forward strand.
CTGGGGGCCGCAGTCGCGTCGCTGGAACGTCAGAAGCCATCGTGAAACGCGCTTCGGCCTAAAGCGACCGCCCTTCGGCCTTCAGCTTCTTATTCAGGATCTGGCGCACTTTGATGCCTGCCCCATCCGCGCCCAAGGTGACCTCCAAGAAGTCCAAGCCGCGTGGGTCAGCGGCTACACTTGCTTGCAGTTTTTCAAGCAGATGTTTGTCTTCGTCAAAGGCGGCGGTGACGCTGGCGCGGGTCTTCTCGGCCACCTCATCGGTCAGCGATGGCACATCAAAAGCGGCCATCCAGAAGTAATGCGTTTTGCCCCGTTGGGCGGGCGTCACGATGTGGCACCCGCGCACGATAAAGTCTGACCGCCGACCGGCCTCTGGTGCGGGGTCATGCACGTTCCAATCCGAGAACGAGATCGCAAGGCTGGGCATCCGCCCCTTTTGCACCCGCTTGATCGGCTTGTCCTCGGGCAGCCCCATCCCTGCACAGAACAGCGGCGACAAAGGGGCCAGATCGAATTCCTGTTCATAGCACAGGGTCTCGCCTTCCATGTAGGTGTCGGGCGCTGTGATCCAGTCGTCTTGCTTGAAAGTGTTCTTATGCAGAAAGGCGATATGCGTCAGGTCGAGCACGTTCTCACGGATCAAAACCCAGTTGGCCGCGACCTCATAGTACCCGTTCACCGGCGTCCAGTCGGGGTCAACCTGATAGCCGACCTCGGGCGGATCGCAATCAATGGCGTCTTGGTCGCCCATCCAAATCCAGATGTAGGCACCGGCCTCACGCACTGCGAAGGATGGAATGGTCGCGGTCTTTGGCTTCATGTGTTGGGTCGGGGCTTTGGTGCAGGTGCCGCCCGTGTTGAACTCCATCCCGTGGTAGGGGCAGACGATCTTGTCACCCGCCACATGGCCTTCGGACAGCGGCGCCCAGCGGTGCGGGCAACGATCATAAAGGGCGGCAGGTGTGCCATCTTCCAGCCGGTAGAGCACAACAGGGGTTTCCAGCAGCCACCGCGCCAGCGGTTTGGTCGTGACCTCGTCGCGGTGCGCGGCCACCCACCACATATTGCGCGGATAGTTATCCGTCAGCATTCCGTTCGGGATTGTCTGGCCGTTCGCGCCGCCTGTTTCGTCCTTCATGCGGTGTCCTCCCCTTTCAGCAGCGCCTCAAATCGCGCGACTTCTTCTGGTTTCATTGTGTAGCTGTGATCGGCGTCCGGAAAGGTTCCTGCGCGCACGTCACTGGCGTAATCCGCAAAGGCCTGCGTCGCGATCTCGGCAAGGTTTGCGTAGCGCTTGGCGAATTTCGGTTTGAAGGTATCAAAAGCCCCAAGCAGATCATAGCCGTTCAGCAACTGGCAGGTGCCCGCAGACCCTGCCCCGATGGAAAAGGTGAAAATATCCACGGCCTCGTCCACGGCTTTGCCGACCTCATAAGGCATGGCTTCGATCTCTAGGCCGATGGCGCCTGCGTCCTCAATGGCGCGCGCATTTGCGATGATCTCCATCGCGGCCTCGGCGGTGCGGCCTTGCATCTTGAAGCCGCCCATCTGGTGGACCTTGTGGGGCAGCAATCCAACGTGGCTCATCACGGGCACGCCTGCATCTGCCACAGCGCGGATAATATGCGCGCCTTCACGGCCCAGTTGCAGCTTCAGCGCATCTGCCCCGCTTTCTTTCATCATGCGCAGGGCGTTGGTGACGGCCATATCAGGGGTCGCATAAGACCCGTAGGGCATCGACACCAGACACAGCGTATTGGGCGCGCCGCGCCTGACCGCTTGGGTGTGCATGATCATCTGATCCACGGTCATCGCAAGCGTGTTCTCATGGCCGTGCAGGGTCATCCCCAAACTGTCGCCCACGCCCACAATATCAACGCCCGCACGTTCGGCCCAACCGGCGGTCAGCACCTCACCAACGGCGACCATAACCAGCCGGTCACCCGCCTTTTTACGAGCCGCAAGATCAGGGATGGTAAGTTTGGTCATGCGCGTGGCTCTGTTTGGTATTCCATACCGCACAACATGCGTTAACACGGGCGCGACTGGCAATGGATGACTTGCGCATCGTGATCTGTCACCCAAGGCCAAACCGACACGAAAGAGACCCATCATGGCTGAAATCGGACCAAACACCCGCCTGCGCGTATCCCCCTACTACGAGGCGACTATCCAGGAAGGCGTCACAGCCTTTACGCCCTACAACAGCATGCTGATGCCAACGTCTTACGGGCATCCCGATGCCGAATACCAGCGGTTGATGACCGGCGTGTCCCAATGGGATGTCAGCGTTGAGCGGCAGGTTGAAATCAAGGGACCGGATGCGGATGCTTTGGCGCAAATCCTGTCGGTGCGCGATCTGTCGAAGATCGAAGTCGGCAAGGGCAAATACATCCCCATGTGCGACCACCGCGGTGTCTTGATCAACGACCCTGTGGTTCTCAAACACAGCGATGGACGCTACTGGCTGTCGATCGGGGACAACAACATTCTGATGTGGGCGCGCGCCATTGCGGCCGAGCGAAAGTTGAACGTCGACCTTTGCGAACCGGATGTGTCCCCCCTTGCGATCCAAGGGCCGAAGGCCGAAGACGTGGTCGCCTCGATTTTCGGGGATTGGGTGCGTGCTTTGAAATTCTTCTGGTTCTCCCCTGCCGAGATCGACGGCATCCCGCTGATCCTGCAACGCTCCGGCTTTTCCAAACAGGGCGGGTTTGAGCTTTACCTGCAAGACGGCTCCCGCGGGTTGGACCTGTGGCGCATCGTGCGCGAGGCAGGCCAGCCGTGGGGCATAGGCCCCGGCAACCCGAACCCAGTTGAGCGTATCGAAGGGGGAATGCTGTCTTATG
>CAZWSE010000051.1:0-21270 GCA_964636575.1 uncultured Sulfitobacter sp.
TTGAGCGGCGTTCGGGCCTTCAGGCTTTCGGTACGATTTGATTGGTGGAGTATCTGATCCGGCATTGTCGACGCCCCGCCCCCGTCGTTGAACAGGATCCAGATAGGGCTAGAGGTCGCTAAGCTGTGTCGTCAGGTAGTCGCCGGTCAGCCCGTAGTGGCGCAGCAGGGCGTCGGAGGCTGCATCGCCGTCGCGTTGCACTGCGGCTTCGAATATCGCTTCATGCTCGGACGGGATATCACGGTCTTGGTAATTCGGACCACCGGCGGCGAGGTACCGATAGCGGATGTTCAGGTCATAAAGCTGGCTGCAATAGCGTTCCAACATGGGCGATCCGGCATTGCTGAGGAGGGTCATGTGAAAGGCTTTGTGCGCGTCTTCAAAAGTCTCTGTTCCGGTCATCCGCTTCATGCGGTGATGCGCCAGCACGAGCCGTTCTTCCCAATCGGCGGTCGCCAGTTCTATGGATTGTCGCAGCGCCATGTCTTCTAATGCAGATCGCAGTTTCAGGATTTCTGCGAAGTTTTCGATGCTGGCGGAGGCTGCCCGAAACCCGCGTTGGTCAATGCGTTCGACAAGCATGTCAGAGGTGAGCAGGCTCAAGGCCTCGCGCACGGGTGATGCGCCCGTATCAAGCAATTTGCGCAGCTCTTCGATTTTGAGCTTCTTACCCGCAGGCAAGGCCCCCGTCAGGATCATGTCGCGCAACGACAGATAGGCCGCATGCGTGACCGATGTTTCCTTGCCGCTGCTGTTGTCGATCATGTTCATGGCGAAGGTCCTTTAGGTCAGTGAAACGCCTTTGGTCGACAGGCCGACAGACAGGTTCAAGGACCCTTCGTTGATCATCCAGCGCCGCAGCACATAGGTCCGCGCGCCGGACTGGTGCATCGGATCGGCGTCGGCCATTGCACGTGCTGCGTCCAGACTTTCGGCCCGGTAGATGATCAGCCCGACCCCTTGCATCTGTTCGCCGGTTTCATCTGACATCGGTCCTGCAAGGGCCAGTGATCCTGCACGTTCCAGCGTGGCTTGGTAGCTCAGATGGTCTGGCAACGATGCCTTCACATCCTGCGGTTCCTTTGCCGGTGTGGAGACCGCGGCATAGAGTTCGAGCGCCAATGCCCCGCGTGATTTTGCATCTGCTTTGTAATCGGCCCAAGCAACCATGGCGTTTTCTCTCCGAATTGAAAATATCGATATTTATTGACTTGCCCTGATATTGTAGGCAGAAATTATTGAAACTGACAAGGATGACGCGCATGAAATATCTGGTAGGTGGGGCAAAGGGCAGCACGGCTGTCTATGCTGTAATGGGCGATGAGGCCGTTAATCTGACCGCCTTGGACCCTGCTGTTGGCCCTGACCTGATGGCGTTGATTTCGGACCCGAAACTGGCAGAAAAGATGGCCGCCAAGATGGATGGCGCCGCGCGTGTTTCCGTCGCTTCCATTACGCCAGCTTTGCCAGTCGCGGCACCCGGCACCATTATTTGTCTTGGCCTGAACTACACCGATCACATCAAAGAGGGCGGCTATGAGATCCCTGAGTATCCCGCGTTGTTCATGCGCGGCAAAAACTCAATCATGGCCGCAGGGGCGCCATTGGTGCGGCCGACCTGTTCGGACAAGCTGGACTATGAGGCCGAGTTGATGTTCATCGTTGGCAAGGGCGGACGTCATATTTCAGAAGCCAATGCCTTGGATCATGTGTTCGGCTATACCGTTTTCAACGATGGGTCCGTACGGGATTACCAACGCAAGACGCACCAATGGACCCCGGGTAAAAACTTCGACAACACAGGCGCGATTGGCCCCTTTGTTGTGACCCCTGATGAGGTGCCAGAAGGGGCTGCCGGACTTAAGATTGAAAGCCGCGTTGGGTCGGAAATTCTGCAATCTTCAAACACAGGCAACATGATTTGGTCTGTGGCGCAGACCATCGCGACGATTTCCGAATACACGACGCTTGCGGCGGGGGACTTGATCGCAATGGGCACACCGCCCGGAGTTGGCCATGCCAAAAAGCCGAACCCGCGTTGGCTGGTGCCTGGCGAAACTGTGGATATCGAGATCGAAGGCATTGGCATTTGTTCGAACCCCATCGTGGATGAGGTAGCTGCCCCATGAGCGCACCCACCGGAGCCGAACTGGACGCGTTGCGTGCCAAGGCGCAAGAAGATCACCGTGCCTTGCGGGGGCGCATTTCACGGCTTTCAGACGATGCCCTTGATCTGATCCTGCGCGATGCGCGGTCTCATTATGCCTGGACCGACACACCGATCCCTGACGGGTTGTTGGAAGAGATCTACGACATCACCATAAACGGGCCGACCTCAATGAACACGCTGCCTGCGCGGTTCGTTTTCGTGAAATCCCCCGAAGGAAAAGAGCGGTTGGCCAAGTCGTTGAAGCCGCAGAATGTGGCCAAGATGATGGGCGCACCCGTTACGGCGATCATCGCGCAAGACATGGATTTCTGGCACGAATTGCCGTTCCTTTTTCCTCATGAAGATCGCCGCCATTTGTTTGATGGCAATGACGCCTATTGCGCAGACACGGCCTATCGGAACGCCACGCTTCAAGGGGCGTATTTCATGATTGCCGCCCGCGCGGTTGGCTTGGACGTTGGCGCGATGTCGGGGTTCTCGAACGCTGTCGTCGATGAGGAATTTTTTGCAGGCACCACGCTGAAATCGAATTTCTTGTGCAATATTGGCTACGCGGATGAAACGGCCCTGTTCCAGAAACTGCCGCGCTTTGCGTTCGACCAAGTTTGCAGCATGGCCTGAGGAGGATACCATGGCGATAAAAATGAAAACTGTCGTGACTTACCGCGCCAAAGCGGCTTGTCCGACCCATTCGCGCACCGAAATTCCGGTGCGTGATTTGAATGTGATCATCGACGAGCCCGAAGAACGCGGCGGCACCAATCTGGGGCCAAGTCCGACAGAGACGGCCATGACCGCGCTGATTGCCTGTACCAATGTGATCGGTCACAAAAATGCGCATCGTCTTGGCATTGATCTGGGAGAGATCAGTATCGACGCGGCGTGCCAGTTCGATCGGCGTGGCGTGTTGATGCAAGAAGAGATCGACCTGCCGTTTCCGGCCGTTACACTGACCGTAAATTGCGAAAGCCCCGCCAGCCAAGAGGAGTTGGATTTGGTCGGGGTCGAGACCGCAAAGTACTGTGCCATTGCAAAACTGTTTGAGGCCGCGGGGACGGACCTGACAGTGAACTGGGTGAAAGTGAATTAAACAAAAGGGCCAATGCGCCCGAATTCCGTGGGAGGAAAAACACATGATGAATTGGACAAGACGCAGCCTTTTGGGCGCCACGCTTGCGGTGATGACGGCTTTGCCGGCTGCTGCACAACAGACCATTACCGCAGTCGCCATCGACGGATATCCGGACCGGGCTTTGTGGGTCAAAGAATTCTCGAATTTCTTCATTCCCGAAGTCGACCGCCGTCTGGCCGAGACCGGCAACTACAAGATGGACTGGCAGGAAAACTACGGTGGATCCATCGTAAAACCCAAAGGCGTGCTGGAAGGCATCCAGCTGGGTTTGGGTGACATCGGTATCGTCACCACCATTTTCCATTCGTCGAAATTGCCGAGCCAAGGGCTTGCAGCGGTGACGCCGTTTGTGTCTTCGGACGCCCGTGCCGTGGCGAAGGCCGTTGACGAAATTGCCCGTGAATTCCCTGCCATGCAGAACGAGTTTACAGCCCAGAACCAAGTCTATCTGGCCACAGGTGTCGTGCTGAACAGCTATCAGGTGTTCTCAACCACTGAGGTCAGCGGTATTTCTGATCTTGAAGGCAAGAAGGTTGCAGGTGCGGGTATGAACCTGCGCTATCTTGAAGGCATCAAAGATGCAGCCGGTGTGCGGGGCGGTTTGACCGACTTCTATAACATGCTGCAAACCGGCTTGGTAGATGCCGCACAGCTTTGGCCAGAGGCAGCGGCGACCTTCAAAATCTCGGAAGTTGCCCCTTACATGTTGCGCGCTGATTTGGGGGCTGTGAACTCCAAGACGATCACCGTGAACAAAGACTATTGGGATGGTTTGCCGGATGAAGTGAAAGAAACGCTTCAGGCTGTGGCCATTGACTACCGTGATCACTTGGCGGGCCTCGCGATGGACCGTGCTGCTGCCGCAGAAGAGGCATATGTCGCCGCAGGTGGCACCATCGTTGAAGTGTCGGCCGAGGATCGCGCCGCTTGGGCGAATGCGATGCCCAACATCGCGATGGAGCTGGCCGAGACGCTGAACGGCAATGGCGAGCAAGGCACCGAAATCATTGCAGCCTATCTGGCCAAGCTTGAGGCTGCGGGCTTCACCGGTGTTCGTGATTGGACCCAACCCTAAGACCTGACGACCCGAGAAGGGGCCAAGAACATGCTGAAGTCTGCACTGGCTGGCCTGTCTCGGGTCGCCAATACCCTTGCCATCGCCGCCAACGTGGCCGGAACCTGCACGGTTCTCGCGTTGGTGGTTATTCTGAATGTCGATGTGATCATGCGCGGGGCATTTAACGCGCCGCTTAAAGGCACCTACGAAATTGTCCAGCTTGCGGTCGTGTTCATTGTCTTCTTGCAGCTGGCCGATGTGGTGCGGGTTGATCGGTTGACCCGCTCTGACGGCTTTTTGAACCTTTTGCACAGTCGCCGCCCGGGTCTGACCGCAAATCTGCGGCGGATCATCAATGCGGTGTCGGCTGTTTTCATGTTCCTGATCGCCTACATCATGTTTCCCGAGTTTATCAAAATGTGGGGCACGCAGGATTTCTTTGGCGTGCCGGGGGTGTTCACTGTCCCGTGGTGGCCGGTCAAGCTGGTGATCGCAGGCGGCAGTGCGCTGGCCTGTTTGATCTTCGTTCTCAAAGTGATCTCTGCGCAAGATCGGCCACAGTTGATCCGCGCGCCCGAGCATGACGAGACCCGCTCATGACCCCCATTGAGATCGGCCTTATCTCTGTTGTTGCTATCGTCTTCCTGATCTACGCGGGTGTCTACATCCCCGTGGCTTTGGGCACTGTGTCCATCATTTCGATCTGGCTGATGCGCGACAACTTTACCCTGTCGTTGAATCTGCTGAAGATCGCGGTGGGTGACAGCGCTATGGTCTATAGTTTTGCGACGATACCGTTGTTTACGTTTATGGGGTTAATCGTCTCGAAAGCGGGGCTGGGCAGGGACATCTACGAAGTCATGACAATGCGCTTTCGCAAGGTCAAAGGCGGGATTGGGATGGCGACTGTGGGGGCCAATGCGGTGTTTGCAGCGGTAACAGGGTCTTCTATCGCGTCGGCCTCTGTGTTCACCAAAGTGTCCGTGCCGCAGATGATCGCGCAAGACTACAACCCGCGTTTTGCTGTGGGCGTAGTCGCCGGATCATCGGTTTTGGGTATGATCATTCCACCCTCTGCGATGCTGATCATCTACAGCTTTGTGGCCGAACAATCTGTGGGCGATATGTTCCTTGCAGGGGTCATCCCCGGCATCATGCTGGCCATCGCCTACGTTGCGGCGATCTGGTTCATGGGGCGTTTCACACCGGCGTTCGTCGGCGGGCGGGTCGTTGAGGACACGGAGTGGATGTCTGGCCGCGAAGTCGCATCAAAGACGCTACCCACCTTGGGCCTGATTACCATCGTCTTGGGAGGCATCTATACAGGCTGGATGACAGCCGTTGAGGCAGGGGCAACCGGATCGCTTGTGGCGCTGATCATCGCACTGGTGCGTCGGTCTATGTCGCTCAAAGGGTTCTGGGAAGCTTTGCTGGAAACCGGCCACATCACCGCGGCGATCTTGTTCTTGATCACTGCCGCGTCGATTTATTCGCGCATGCTGGGTCTTGCGGGTTTGCCCAACCAGCTACAGGATTTGCTGGCTGGAAATTCGGCGTCCTTTTGGACGATCATGTTGCTTTATGTGCTGCTGATGATCTTCCTTGGGACGATCCTTGATACGGCATCTATCATTTTGATCGTTGTGCCGCTGTTTCTGCCACTGGTGGAAGCGCTGGATCTGTCGCTGATCTGGTTTGGCATCATTACGGTCGTGGGGGCGGAGATCGGGCTACTGACACCGCCGCTCGGGATTTCGTGTTTCGTCATCAAATCGACGCTCAACGATGATCGCATATCGCTCAAGGATGTGTTCATGGGTGCGCTTCCTTTTGCGTTCGTTATGCTCATCATACTGTTTATCCTGATCGAGTTCCCGATTCTCAGTCTCGCTTTACTTTAAGGAGTTCCGCCATGCGTACAGTCACCAAAGACAACATCACCGACGTCTTCAAAAGCTACTACGGCGATGACATGCAGCCGCGCACCCGCGAAATCCTGAGCGCTCTTGTCGAGCACATGCATAACTTCGCACGTGAAACGAACCTGACCCATGAAGAATGGCGCCAAGGCATTGCGTTTCTTGAAGGCTGTGCAGCGATTGAATCCGAGGACCGGCATGAATTTGTGCTGGCCTCGGACGTGCTGGGCGTCTCCTCATTGGTCGACATGCTGCAAACCCGCGACGATGCAACGTCGTCGTCCGTGCTGGGGCCGTTCCACGTCTCGGGCGCACCCCCTTTGGAGGTCGGTGGCGATATGAAACGTGATTTCGGCGGACCTGTTTTGTTGGCCGAAGGCGTTATCCGCGACACCGATGGCAACCCCATTGCGGGTGCTGAACTTGATATCTGGCAAACCGCACCAAACGGTCTTTATGCCAGTCAGGACGCGGCACAAGATACATATTCGTTTCACGGATTGATGACGGTTGGCGAGGATGGGCGCTATGCGTTCACGACCGTAAAGCCCGTTGAATACACCGTTCCGACCGATGGCCCTGTCGGTGACATCTTGCGCGCCTGTGGACGCCACCCTTGGCGCCCGTCGCATCTGCACTTCATCGTAAAGGCACCGGGGTACCACACGTTGGTGACCGAGATTTTTCCCGACGATGACCCGTATCTTGATCAAGACACCGTCTTCGGCGTGCGCGATGATTTGGTGATGACCTATAAAGAAAAGCAACCTTCAGACTTTCCCGAAGGCATGGCGCTTTCCGGCAAAATCGATGCACCCTTTTTGGCCGTGGACTTTGATGTTGTTTTGGCCAGCGAAGATACGTGAATCGTCTCGGGCTTATGAGCGCAGTATACGCTTTGATTGGGGGAGTACCCAAACCTGCTGTGTCGCTTTGACGATCTGAGCTATTCCACGCGCGCACATTAGACATGAAAAAAGGCGGCGAGGTTTCCCTGCGCCGCCTTTCTAATTCTGTGAGTGCGAGGCCTTAGCCTGCTTCGCGTTCGTCCGGTTTGAACCCGATGCCTTCGGAGACGGTGAACCGCCCACCTTTGATCTTTTCGATCTTACCAGCGCGGAGCAGTTGGCCGAAGGAGCGCAGCCCGTCTTCGCGGCTGAACTGGTCTTGTTCGACCTGACGTACTTTGGTCATCAGCTGTGGACGCGAGAATTGGTCGCGACCTTCAACATAGGCCATGTAGGACGCCGCGGCTTCCAGAAGCTCTGGCAGTTTGCTGGCGCCCATGCTTTCGGCGTAGTCGGCAAAGCTGCTGGCGTCGGCTGCGATTGGGTCTGCGACGGTTGCGGCCACGCGGCGCGGTTGCACCGGACCACTTGGGCGCGCGTCTTCCAGATCAATACGCTGTTCGGCCACCAGTTTCAGAGGGGCAGGGCGATCGGTGCCTGGACGCTCTGTCCGCGAGGTTGTAGCGGTCGGGCGGCGTGGCATGATGATGCTTTCTGCGACCGTTTGACCTTCGTCCTCGGCAGAGGTGTCTGCGTCGATCGATGCGTCGGTGTCGGCTTGCGCGTCCAGTTCCGGTTCGGCATCTGCGCCCAGATCCTGTTGGAAATCCTGACGGTAGGCGTTCTGGTCTTCGGCTTCGTTTTTGCCTCGGCCCAGAATTTTGTCGACCTTTGTGGCCGCAACGGCAGCGCGCAGGTGCGAGAATGCATCGCGGCGGCTGGACCCGTCGGGTTCGTCCATTTCGGTCGCCGCTTTGTCCATCAGACGCGACAGGTCGTCTTCGTCTGCGTCGCCAAGGCGTGCTGCGACGCGGTCAGAACCGTCTTCGTCCGCGTTGTCGCCAAGGATGTCAGAGATCGCATCGTCTGTGTTGTCGTCAGAGGACAGAACATATGCGCTGTCGTCTTCTGCTTCTTCTTCCGGCTCAAAGCTGGTGTCAGCGTCGATGTCGTAGGCGGAGGTTTCGTCTTCCAACTCGGCTTCGACTTCGGATTCTGCTTCAACTTCGTCTTGAAGTTCGGCTTCGATCTCTGCTTCGAGTTCGGCTTCAACTTCGTCAGAGGCTTCTGCTTCGGCGTCGTTGTAAAGTTCTGCGGCGGATGTGTAGGACTGGACTTCGTTTTCCAGCTCTTCCATCGTTTCGAGATCTTCGTCAGAGGCTTTCATCTCTTCGACGTCGTCTTCGTCTTCGGTGACCAATGAAGATTCAACCTCTGCCAATTCGCGCAGAAGGGCTTCTTCTTCGTCTGCGGACAGGCTGGATGGGATGTAGTCGTCGGTTCCGTCTTCGCTGTCGCCCTCTTCGGCGGCAAAAGCGGACAGATCGATCGGGCCATCGTCCAGATCATCGTCTTCGTAGACTTCTTCAATGTCGCCATCGGCCAGAGCCGCGTCCAAGTCGGAATTGCTGACTTTGACGACCCGCGCGTCTACAGCGTCATCTGCATCGATGTCAGCTGTGTCGTCCTCAAGGTCTGACATCAGATCATCTGCAGCGGCATCGTCTTCGATGGCGGCTTCAAATGCTTCTTCTTCTGTGATCTCGTCGGAGACTTCGGGCGCTTCGTCTTCGATAGCGTCCAGAGTGTCTTCCAGATCATCAGCTTCTGCTTCTGCTTCTGTCTTCTCGTCATCGCCGAGGCGACCCAAGAGAGCATGCACATCGTCCAATTCAGCCGCTTCGGCTTCGTCATCTTCGGTTTGTGCAAAAGCGTCGTCTGCATCAAGTGCGGCTTCGAGGTCTTCAGCCGTGTCTTCCAGCAGTGTGTCGGAGTGTTCGTCTTCTGCAAAGCTGTCGCTCATCGCGGGGGCGTCGCCGCGTGATACAACTGCGCGGATCCGTTGCAGTTTGGATGCGATGCTGTCTTCTGGCGGCAAAACAGAGGCCGGATCAACCGCTGGGGTTGGTTCGACATAGCCCGGTGTGAAGTCTTCGTCCGGCATAGGCGGCACGAAGAAAGACGCATCCCCGGATGGGGTTTCCACGACTTCGGCAACCTCTACAGGCGCGGCAGGTGCTTCTGCGACCGGCTGTGGTGCGATTTCCTGCACTTGTTCTTGTACGGGCTCTTGCACAGTTTCCTGTACAGGCTCTTGTACCGGTGCAGAGGGCGTTTGTGCGGCAAGTGCGGCCGCAGCGGCGGTTGCGACAGGGGCGGCCACATCGGCGGCCCGCAATACGATTTCACCATCGTCTTCGCGGCGGGCTTCAACGTGGCGTGCAATTTCTTGCTGGGCGATATGGGCCAGCATGTCTGCATCGGGTTGCACCGGCTCTGCGCCGAAGTAGCGGTCTCCGGCAGAGAGATCGCGGAAATACTCGGCAATGGCTTTCATGGTGCCGAAAGAGTCGTCAAACCCTTCCAGTGTGCATGAAAACGTCCCATAAGAGACGGTAAGAATTTTGTTGTTGTTTATCATCGGATGCTCGTCCTCTGCAGCGTTTCGATGATCCGTTTACCAATGCATTGGCGACGAAAGCGGTCCGAATCTGTGCTTATAAGCGTATCATTTCGTGACCAGAATGTGATCTGTTTCCGAAATTAGGGGTAATCCTTGCTAAATCCACCTATTGTTCACGAATTGGAACCTGTGGCCTGTATCGGGGGCGGATCGTTGGTTAACGCGGACCTCAAAGACGCTTTGTCCTTATGTTCTACCGTAGTCGCCGTCGATGGCGGATTGATGGCGGCGCAAGCCCATGGATGTGACATTTCTGCGGTCGTGGGCGATATGGATTCCGTGACTGAGGCTGCTTTGGCGACGGTTCCCCCAGCCCTTGTTCACAAGATCGAAGAACAAGACAGCACCGATTTCGAGAAAGCCTTGTCCCGCATTGCCGCCCCTGTGGTGGTTGCGGTCGGCTTTACTGGCGGGCGGCTGGACCATCAGCTGGCCGTGTTGCACGGGATGATGCGCTACCCAGAGCGGCCTTGCGTTTTGCTGGGCGGGTCGGAATGTACGTTCCTGCTGCCCCGCGCTTTGACGCTGGATTTGGGACAGGGTGATGTGGTGTCGCTGTTTCCGTTGGCGTCTGTGGCTTGCCGTTCTACCGGCTTGCGCTGGGAAATTGACGGGCTGGATTTTGCGCCGGGGCGGGTTATTGGAACCTCGAACGAGGCGATGGGGCAGGTGCATCTGGAAGCCTTTGCCCCTGCAATGATTGCGACTGTTCCGCGGGCTGCGTTCAGCCGGGTTGTTGCTGCCTTGGCGGCGCTTGAAGCTGACGCGCGGTGGCCCGTTCACGCAGGATGATGTAAAGCCCTGCGGAGATTGTGATGATGATCCCCAGTGTCGCCAGCCCGTCTGGCAGGTCTTTGAAAATGATGAACCCGATGACGGTTCCGACAGGGATTTCAAGGTATTGCATAGGCGCCAGTGTCGCAGAGGGCGCAAACCGCAAGGACCATGTCATCAGAAGATGCGCGACCGTGCCGAGCACCCCGATTGCCGCGAGCAAGCCCCATTCCATCCCATTTGGCGTCACGATGGCCAGTGCGTCGATCCCGAACGATGCGCTGACAAGCACGATGGGCAGAAGCACGAAAACGGCCATGACACCGCTGACGGCTTGAAGCGATATTGGGTCCGTGTCTTTGGCGATGTGCCGTGTCACCAGCATGAACAGCGAGAATACAACCGCAACCACAAGGGGCAGCAACGCGGGCAGGCCGACTTCTGCAAAGCTGGGTTGGATGACCAGTAGGGTGCCCACAAACCCGACCATGCAGGCGATGAAACGGCGGGGGCCGACCTCTTCCCCGAGCACATATTTCCCGAGCAGAAGCATGAAGAAGGGCATCACGAAGGCAATCGCGATCGCATCGGCCAGTTCCAGGTATTTGAGGGCGGTGAACATCGCAGCGATTCCTGCGATGTGCAGGGCAGTGCGTAGGGCTGTGAACCCCAGTATGCGTCGGTCCATCCGCCATGCCCGCTTTGTGACCCACACAAATGGCACCAGCAAAAGGGCCTGCACCGCAAAGCGCACAAAGAGCAACTGCCCAATGGGAATGGATTCGCCTAAAAGCTTTGCAACCGCATCCCCCATAGGTGCCACAAAGCAAAACCCGAGCATGAGGGCTATACCCAGCGTCGGCCGGTCTTGCGTCGCTGTGTGAGCGGTCTGTTTCATTATGTGAGACTATTGTGCCCTGAGGATGTGCGCAAGCTAAGGTTGAGCAGTGTCCGTCCGTTTATGCAATTTTAAAATGAAAAATTGCCTAACAATTCGGGATATTCACCGCCAAACCGCCCAAAGATGTCTCTTTGTACTTTTCGGACATATCGACGCCCGTTTGCCGCATCGTTTCTATGCAAGCGTCTAGCGGGACCAAATGGGTGCCATCCCCGCGCAGCGCCAGCGAGGCTGCGGAGACCGCTTTGATCGCCCCCAGCCCGTTGCGTTCGATGCAAGGCACCTGCACCAGACCTTTGACCGGATCGCAGGTCATCCCGAGGTGGTGTTCCAGTGCGATTTCGGCCGCATTCTCAATCTGTTCAGGGGTGCCGCCCATGACGGCACAAAGCCCTGCGGCAGCCATTGCTGCGGCTGAGCCGACCTCTGCCTGACAGCCTGCTTCTGCGCCCGAAATGGAGGCATTGAATTTGACCAGCCCGCCGATGGCGGCTGCGGTCAGCAGGAAGTCTTCGACATGGGCCTCTGATGCGCCTGGCACATGGTCGAGGTAGTAGCGCAAAGTTGCGGGCAGAACCCCAGCCGCCCCGTTGGTGGGGGCTGTGACCACCTGTCCGCCGGCTGCGTTTTCCTCATTCACGGCCATTGCGTAAACGCTCATCCAGTCGTTGATGGTGTGGGGCGCTGTCAGGTTCATGCCCCGTTCGGCCATCAGCTTTTCGTGGATGCCTTTGGCGCGGCGATTGACGTTGAGCCCGCCGGGCAGGATGCCGTCGTTTTCCAGCCCTCTGTTGATGCAGTCGTTCATTACTTGCCAGAGCCGTTTGGTCCCTGTTTTGAGCGTGTCCGCCCCGCCGCGCGAATGCTCATTGTCGCGCTTCATCGCGGCGATGGATTTGCCCGATGCTTTGGCCATGGCGAGCATTTCGTTTGCTGATTTGAAGGGGTAGGGCACTGGCGCCCCTTCGTCTGTGTTTTTGCCTGCGGCCAGTTCTTCTTCTGTCATCACAAAGCCGCCGCCGATGGAATAGAAGGTCTGGCTTAGCGTTACATCCCCTTGTGCGTCTGTCGCCATCAGGATCATGCCGTTGGCGTGGCCGGGCAGGGGGGTGTCGTAGTCAAAGATCAGGTCTGTCTTTGGGTCAAACGCGAGGTCGGGTAGCCCGTCGGGTGTGAGGGTTTTGGTCGCTGCATTTTGCGTCAGCGTGTTTTCGGCTTTGTCTGCATCGTAGCTGTCGGGCAACATCCCTGACAGCCCGAGGATTGTGGCCCTGTCTGTCGCGTGACCTACCCCTGTGAAGGCCAGCGATCCATGTAGTGATGCCTTGACCCCCGCGAATTCGAAGGGCGATGTGCGCATCATGTCCAGAAACCGACCCGCAGCCACCATTGGCCCCATTGTGTGAGACGACGACGGCCCGACCCCTACTTTGAACATATCGAAGACTGAAAGAAACATGCGCTACACCTTGAGTTTGTATCAATTTACTGGGGCTGGCTGGCATTTGCATTTCTGAAAGCGGCGTTTTGTTCATATTGTGCGCCCGTGCCGGTCGCGCGTGATGTTTTGCGCAGAGTGCCTCTGCGCGGCCTCCGGCGGGGATTTATCCCAGAACAAAGAAGTGGCAGAGCCGCGCGTTATTTGGGGTCGCCCCTGCGGTCTGACTTTTCTATAAGGAGCGTGCATTGCAAGGAGTCGCTGCCATGACCGGAGAACTGTCCCCCATCGACAAGGCCAAGTTTGTTGCCGCCAAGCGTGCTGCCGAGTTTGTTGAGGATGGTATGCGTGTTGGTCTGGGAACTGGATCAACCGCCGCGTGGCTGGTCCGGTGTTTGGGCGAGATGGTCAAATCCGATGGTTTGAAGATCAAGGGTGTGCCGACCTCGACCCGTACGGCCGAGCTGGCCCGTGAGGTTGGTATTGATGTCATATCTTTGGACGAGGCCAAGTGGCTTGATCTGACCATTGATGGCACGGACGAGTTTGATGACGAGCTGAACCTGATCAAGGGCGGTGGCGGTGCCTTGTTGCAGGAAAAGATTGTTGCCACGGCCAGTGACCAGATGATTGTCATTGCCGATGTGGGCAAAGAGGTTGAGGCCCTTGGTGCCTTTCCTTTGCCTGTTGAAGTCATCCCTTTTGGCTGGCAGACCACCCAGGCTTTGGTTGAAGAGACGCTTGTGTCTATGGATGTTTTGGGCCGCTCCGCCACCCTGCGTATGAACGGGCAGGCCCCTTATGTAACCGATGAAGGCAATCATATTCTTGATCTGCACCTCAACCGCATTGGCAATACCCGCCAGTTGGCCATGGTTTTGAACCAGATCCCCGGCATCGTTGAGAACGGGTTGTTCATTGATATCTGTGATATTGTTGTTGTCGGCTACGGCGATGGTCGTGTTGAAATTCGCGATATCAATGCCGGAACTGTGACCAACGACCGTCTTGATTTCGCCGAAGATGATAACCTTTTCAGTGATCTTGCCGACTAAAACCCCCTAAAGGAGACCCGACCCATGACCTTTGATTTTGATCTGTTTGTTATTGGCGGTGGATCGGGCGGTGTGCGGGCTGCGCGCGTTGCGGCCGCTGGTGGTGCCTCTGTCGGGTTGGCCGAGGAAGACCGCTATGGCGGCACCTGCGTTATCCGTGGCTGTGTCCCCAAGAAGCTGATGGTTTTTGCATCGGGCTACCGTGATATGTTTGACGATGCCCGGTCTTACGGCTGGGACGTGCCAGATGGTGATTTCGACTGGTCCAAGTTTCAAACCAAGATGGTCGCTGAATTGGACCGTTTGGAAGGGATTTACCGCAACTTGCTCGCCTCTGCCGATGTGAAGACCTATGACGCCCATGCCAGTTTGACGGATGCCCATACGGTTCAACTGTCTACGGGTGAGACAGTCACGGCCAAGCATATCTTGATTGCTTCTGGCGGTCGCCCTGTCCGTCCTGAATTGGAAAATGCGGGTCTTGGCATCACCTCGGACGAGATTTTCCACATGAAGGCTTTGCCCAAATCGATGTTGATCGTTGGCGGCGGCTATATCGCCAGCGAATTTGCAGGCGTCATGAACGGGATGGGCGTTGAGGTCTGTCAGTACTATCGCGGTGCCCAGATCCTGCGGGGCTTTGACGATGAGGCCCGTGGATTGGTGGCGACCGAGATGCAGGCCAAGGGTGTCAACATCCAGACCGGCACCAATGTGATAGAGATGCGCAAAGAAGGCGACCAGATCTGGGTCAAGTCCACCAATGGCGATGAGAAGCTGTTTGATCAGGTCATGTTTGCCACGGGGCGTGCCCCGAACTCAGGCACTTTGGGCCTAGAAAACACCGATGTTCAGCTTGGGCGGAGCGGCGAGATCGTGGTCAATGAGTATAGCCAGACCGCCCAGCCGTCAGTCTATGCGATTGGCGATGTGACCAACCGTGTGAACCTGACCCCAGTGGCCATTCGCGAAGGCATGGCCTTTGTCGAGACTGTCTTTAACGGCAACCCGACCCCAGTGGATCACGCGTTGATCCCGAGCGCCATTTTCACCCAACCCGAAATGGGCACCGTGGGCCTGTCCGAAGAGGACGCAGCCGCGCAAGAACCGATTGAGGTTTATGCCACCAGCTTCAAGCCGATGCAGCAGTCTTTTGCGGGGCGCACGGATCGGGTTTTGATGAAACTGGTCGTGTCCAAGGCCACGCGGGTTGTGTTGGGATGTCATATTGTCGCTCCTTCTGCGGGCGAGATGATCCAGCTTGCGGGCATTGCAGTGAAGATGGGCGCTACAAAAGAAGACTTTGACCGCACTTGTGCCGTGCACCCTACAATGTCAGAAGAGTTGGTGACGATGAAAACACCGGTGCGCACTGCTTGAAAATCGCAAGCGAAGGCACAGTTTAGGACCACACTGGCCGCAGACAGGCGCGGCGATGAGAGGATTAGGAACATATGGCTGGCAACAACGGCGGCCCCTGGGGGGGCGGTGGCAATCAAGGCGGCGGTGACGATGACCGTGGCAACAACGGTGGCGGCGGTGGTCGCAAACCGGACAATGATGGTGGCCAGATCCCCGAAATCGATGAGCTGATGAAGAAAGGCCAAGAGCAACTGCGCGTCCTGATGGGCGGTCGCGGTGGCAATGACCGTACAGGTGGCGGTGGGGGCGGCGGCAGCCAAGGCCCGCTGTTCACGCGCGGCACCATCGGGTTGGCCGCAATCGCCGCTGTCGGTCTTTGGGCCTTTTCCAGCTTTTACACAGTCCGTCCTGAACAACAGTCGATTGAACTGTTCTTGGGCAAGTATTCCGCGACTGGGACTGAAGGTCTGAACTTTGCCCCATGGCCGGTTGTGACCGCTGAAGTCTTTGATGTGACGACCAACCGCACTGAATCTATCGGGGTGTCGCGTGGAGCAGGGGACAACGAAGGCTTGATGCTGACCACGGACGAGAACATCGTCGACATTGATTTCCAAGTTGTTTGGAACGTCAAAAACGCCCAAGACTTCAAATTCAGCCTGCAAGATCCGGCCAATTCGGTGCGTGCGATTTCTGAGGCCGCGATGCGTGAAGTGATCGCCCAGTCTGAACTTGCTCCGATTTTGAACCGTGACCGTGCTGCTGTTGAAGCGCGTGTGAAAGAGCTGATCCAAGAGACGCTTGATAACCGCGAGACCGGGATCAATATCATCCGGGTCAACTTTAACAAAGTGGATCCGCCACGTCAGGCAGTCACCATTACGGATGTTGACGGGTCACAAAAAACCCAATCCGTGATTGATGCTTTTCGCGATGTTCAGGCGGCTGAACAAGAACGCGACCGCGTTGAGCGTCAGGCCGATGCCTATGCGAACGCCCGTTTGGCGCAAGCCCGTGGTGAATCTGCGCAAATCCTGGAAAAAGCCGAAGGCTATCGTGCCTCTGTGGTCAACGATGCTTTGGGTGAAGCCAGCCGGTTCTTGGCCGTTCTGGCCGAATACCAAGCCGCCCCCGAAGTGACCCGCAAGCGTCTCTATCTTGAGACGATGGAAAAGGTTCTGGGCGACGTCGACAAGATCATTCTTGAAGGCGGCACAGGTGGTGGATCGGGTGTTGTCCCGTACCTTCCGCTTAATGAATTACGCCGTAGCAGCGGAGGGTCGAACTGATGCGCGCCACAAGCTATCTTATCCCTATTGTGATCCTGGTGATCGTGGGCATCCTGTCGTCGCTGTTTATCGTGGACGAACGTGAGAAAGTGCTCGTTCTGCGGTTTGGGCAGATCAAACAGGAAATCAATGAGCCTGGTTTGGGGTTCAAAATTCCGATGCTGGATGAGGTTGTCCGCTACGAAGACCGTATTCTGTCGCTTGAAACCCCTGTGATCGAGGTCACGCCTGCCGATGACCGTCGTCTGGAAGTCGATGCTTTCGTTCTCTACCGGATCGCTGACACCCGCCAGTTCCGCCAAGCTTTGGGTGCGGGCGGCGAGCGTCAGGCGAAAATCCAACTGGGCGACATCATGGATGGTCAAATCCGCGCTGTTTTGGGTTCGCAAGGTGTGACATCGAACACGATCCTGTCGCCGGAACGCTCTGAACTGATGAACCGGATCAGGGTTCTGGCCGATACCCGCGCCTCTGCGCTGGGCCTGTCGGTTGTGGATGTGCGCTTGCGCCAGACCAACCTGCCGGAGCAAAACTTCGATGCGACCCTGCAACGTATGATTGCGGAACGGGAACGCGAAGCCACAGATGAACGCGCCCGCGGCCAGGAAGCCGCCCAACGTGTGCGGGCTTTGGCGGATCGGACCTATACCGAAATCCTGTCGGAAGCGAACCGCGATGGTCGGATCATCGAGGGTGAAGCCGATGCGGAGCGGAACAAGATCTTTGGCGAAGCCTACGGGCAAGACCCCGAGTTCTTTGAATTCTACCGCTCGCTCGCGGCCTATGAAGACAGCCTGAAAGGGGGCAATTCATCGATGGTGATGTCGCCGGATTCAGAGTTCTTCAATTACCTGCAAAACCCCAACGGGGCGGCTGCGGATCAATAAAATGATCTACCTGCTGTTCGGACTTGGAATGGTATTTTTGATAGAGGGGCTGGCCTATGCGCTGGCCCCTTCGCTTGTGGAACGGCTGCTAGAGGCCCTGCGCTCCATGACACTCGACCAGCGTCGCCAGATCGGGGCACTGGCGGCGGTCACAGGATTGATCCTCGTTTTCGCAGCCTTCAAGCTCGGACTATAACAGCGCTCAGCCCCTTATTCTTCTTGGTAAAATACCTCCGCCGGAGGCCAAAATCACAGTACCGGCGACCAGCCGGTTCCTTAAACCTCACGGCCAAGTGATGGTTTGTTGCATGAAATATCTTTGGTGTTGCGCTTAAGCTTTCCTAAATGCACCATATGAGAAAAGTTCAAAGGCCCCCAATGTGCGGGGTCATAAGCCCTTAGGAGAACACTCTATGCAGCCTCAGGCACAGCACCAATTTAAGACATCTCGGGCCATCGCGGTGCCCGCAACCCCGGACGCGCGGGTCAAACGGGGCCTGTTTATCGGGTTTCTGGCGATGCTGCTGATTGCCGCACAGACACTTATGGCCAGCGCGCAGCAAAACAGTCTTGCGCCTTTGGCCGAAAAAATCAGCCCCTCGGTGGTGAATATCACGACCTCGACCGTTGTGGCGGGCCGCACCGGCCCACAAGGGATCGTGCCTGAAGGCTCGCCTTTTGAGGAATTCTTTCGTGATTTCCAAGAACGCAACAACCGCGAAGGTCAGCGTCCGCGCCGGTCTTCTGCGTTGGGGTCGGGTTTTGTGATCTCTGAGGACGGATTTATCGTCACCAACAACCACGTCATTGAAGGCGCGGATGAGATCTTGATCGAATTCTTTGACGGCAAGGAACTCGAAGCCAAGCTGATTGGTACCGACAAGAACACCGACATCGCCCTTCTTAAAGTCGAATACGAAGAACCTTTGGAATTTGTCAGCTTTGCCGACAGCGATCTGGCCCGTGTGGGCGATTGGGTCGTGGCGATGGGCAATCCGCTGGGGCAGGGGTTCTCTGTCTCTGCAGGGATCGTATCCGCCCGCAATCGCGCCCTGTCGGGCAGCTATGATGACTACATCCAGACCGATGCTGCGATCAACCGCGGGAACTCCGGTGGGCCTCTGTTTAATATGGACGGTGATGTGATCGGCGTGAACACCGCGATCTTGTCGCCCAATGGTGGCTCCATCGGGATCGGCTTTTCGATGGCCTCTAACGTGGTGACCCGTGTGGTCGACCAGTTGCAGGAATTCGGTGAAACCCGTCGCGGTTGGTTGGGTGTGCGCATCCAGGACGTGGATGAAGACATGGCCGAAGCGATGGGTCTTGAGACCTCCGCCGGTGCTTTGGTTACAGACGTGCCCGATGGTCCTGCCAAGGATGCAGGTGTCGAAGCGGGCGATGTGATCACCAGCTTTGACGGCAAAGACGTTAAAGACACCCGTGGTCTTGTCCGCACCGTTGGCAATACGGCTGTCGGCAAAGCCGTCCGCGTGGTTGTCTTCCGCGATGGTAAGACCCAAACCTTGATGATCACCCTTGGTCGCAAGGAAGAGGCCGAAGCCGCCGCTGTTCCTGCTGTTGCCCAAAATGAAGAGGATAACGCGCCTATTGAGAAAGACATGCTTGGCCTGAAGCTAAGCGTACTGACTGACGAGATGCGTGAGCAAATGGGCCTGAACAAGAACCTTGAGGGGCTTGTTGTTCTGAACGTCGATGAAGCCTCTGAAGCCTTTGAAAAGGGTCTGCGTCCGGGTGATGTGATCACCGAAGCGGGCCAACAGAAACTGACGGACATCGCAACGCTGGAAGAGCGTATTGATGGCGCCAAAGATGCAGGTCGCAAGTCGATCCTGCTTTTGATCCGCCGCGAGGGCGATCCGCGGTTTGTGGCTCTGTCGCTCGAATAAGCAGCACCACATAGAATAAAGAAGGGCGGTCCTTGGCGGGCCGCCCTTTTTCGTTGGTGCGAGGGTAAGACGAGAAAACGGGTTGACTCATGCTTTATATGTAATAATGTAATTACATGATTACTAATGATGATATGGATTCGGTTTTTCAGGCGCTGGCCCACACCAGCCGCCGCGAGATTATGGATCATGTGCGGGCGCGTCCCGGTTTGACGGTGGGGGCCTTGGCCTCTGAGTTTGACGTCAGCCGGATCGCCATCATGAACCATCTTTCGGTTCTCGAAAAAGCGGGGCTGATCGTCAGTGAAAAGGATGGGCGGTCGCGCAAGCTCTATCTGAATGCGATGCCGATCCAAGACATCTACGACCGCTGGACCGACACGTATTCCGCCATGTGGACCGACCGGATGAGCCTGATCAAACAGGTTTCAGAAGCTGCCGCACAGCAGGCAACAAGGAGAGACGACAATGACTGACCCCCAATACGCCAAGACCATGATCAACCGGACCCACATCAATGCCCCCATTGAAACGGTCTGGTCCACCCTTGTCGCCACCGACAAGCCGCTGCCCTTCTTCTTCGGATCCACCTGCGAAACCAAGGACGGCCTGAAACCCGGCGCCAAGATGCGCATGGTGCATCCCAACCGCAAGCTGGCCATGGTTGTGGGTGAGGTTCTGGAATTCGATCCGCCCCGTCTTTATGCCCATACCTTCCAGATGACCAACATTGACGAGCCGCCCTGCAAGGTCACCTACAAACTGACCGAAGAAGACGGCGGCACCGCCTTTGAGCTGATCATTGAGAACGCCCTTGAAGGCGGCAAGCTTGCCAAGGAAATGAAGGGTGCGCAGGGCTTTATTGCCTCCAACCTCAAAGCCATCGCCGAGACCGGAAAACCTGCCTTTACTGGCAAGATGGTCGGCGTCTTGGCCCCCGTCTTTGGATTGATTGCCAAGAAAAGCCAGCGGATTGAGAACTGGCCTTTGGACTGAATTTTGAGGCCGCCGTTCCGGCCCGAGCAGTGAATTTTCACGCGACCTAGAAAGGATACTTCGATGACTGACGCTGTTTATACACCCTCAACCGATACCCACCCGCTTTGGCTGAAAGCGCTGAGTGCTTTGGGGGTCGTTTGGTACGGATTTGGCCTGTTCCAATTCTGGCTGGGCTATTCCATGGACCCTGCTGCCGCAGCCGCCGCTGGACAGATCACGGCAGCCCATGGGACCGCGATTGCTGCCACCCCCGCGCTTGTCTGGCTGTTTTATGCACTGGCTTCGGGCGCTGGATTGGTCGGTGCCGTCTTGTTGTTCATGGCCAAACCTGCCGCAAAGCTGGTTTTTGGAGTGTCCCTCATGTCTGCGGCGGCCTTCTATCTTTGGGTCTACGGGATCAGTGGCACCGGTGCGGATCGCCCGTCTGAGGAAATGATCATCGGGCTGGTTGTGATTGCGGTCACATCCCTTTTCTTTGCGCTCAGCCGTCGGTTTGGCTGAGGATTTTCTATAAGATTCGAAAAAGGCGCGCGGTTTGCCCTGCGCGCCTTATCTTTGACCCGCAGGCTTTCATGTTAGGCGGGATTTTACGATAGAATTTCCCCTTTTGCGGTATCTGGGCGTCCGCTATATTTGGTTTATGCGAAAATTATTATTGGTACTTTTCCTGTCGGCCGGAATGGCCGCTGCCCAAAGCTATCCAAGCTACAAAAGCACAACCGTAAACGATTATGCCCATCTGCTGGATGCACAAGACGAACACGTCTTGTCTGATCGTTTGGCCCAACTGCGCCGCGATACTGGCGTTGAGATGACGGTTGTGACCCTTGCGTCGCAGTCTTTTTATGCGCCTGATCAAACGCTTGAGCAGTTCGCGACAGGGCTGTTCGATGACTGGGGTATCGG
>CAZWSE010000051.1:21370-26005 GCA_964636575.1 uncultured Sulfitobacter sp.
CTGATCAAACGCTTGAGCAGTTCGCGACAGGGCTGTTCGATGACTGGGGTATCGGTGACGCCAAACGGAACGACGGCGTCTTGGTGTTGGTTCTGCGCGACGACCGAGCCATGCGGATCGAATTGGGCGCAGGCTATGGCCGTGCTTGGGATGGCGCTGCGGTTCGGGTGATCGACGATACCTTTTTGCCTGCGTTCAAGGCTGACGACTATGCGCGTGGGATTTTGCAGGGCAGCAGTGCCGTCATATCGGACATCGTGATGCCGTTTCGCCGGAATGAGGACGCGCCGGCCCCGACGGGGGGCGACCGCTGGATGTTTTGGCTTTTCGCCCCTTTGGTTCTTTTGTCTGGCTTGCATTCCAACCGGAAGGCTGTTGGCGATACGTTTGAACGTCTGCGCAAGTGCCCTGTTTGCGGCCGGCGCGGGTTGCGTGTGGATCGCACGGTTTCGCGGCCTGCGACGGCATCTTTGCCGGGCACTGGGAACCGACGTCTCTATTGTCTTTATTGTGACCACAGCCACGACGTTTCGTATTCAATCTCGTGGTCGTCGCAAAACGGATCATCGGGCGGTTTCGGCGGTGGCCGGTCCGGCGGCGGCGGCGGGTCGGGGCGCTGGTAGGTCTTGCCTTGGGTCAGGGCGTCTTGATCCAAGGCACATCCGCGTCGCTTGGTACCCCGACCTCAAAGGTGTTCAGCGTCATGGCAAGCAAGGTGTAGTAGCCCACAAGCCCCGTCAGATCGACAGCTCCGCTTTCGCCGAACGCCTCAACCGCCTGCCTGTAGGTCGGGTCCGAGACCTGCTTGGTTCCTTGCAGCTCTGACACGAAGCGTTGGGTGATTTGGTCCGTTGGATCGGTCAGATCGGGGGTTTCACCGCGCGCGATTTGGGCCAGTGCCTCTGTCGGAATGCCTTCCGCGGCGGCCAAAGGCGCATGCACATGCCATTCAAAATCAGCCTTCCATGCGGCCCCGACCAAACAAATTGCAAGCTCGCGCTGCCGTTTGGGCACCTGACTGTTGTACCTGATGTAGACCCCAAGCTGTTGCACGGCCTGCGTCAGATCGGGGCTGTGCAAAAGGGCGGTGAAGGGGCCTTGGGTCGCGCCGCGCGGCCCTGCAGTGATAGACGCGTGCACGTCGCGCTGTGCTGCGGTCATGGTGTCGGGGGTCAGATCGGGGAGGCGGGGCATGAGCGGGGTCCTCGTGGGTTTGGTTGTGTTTCAGTCTGTTCCAAATTCTGAATAAAAGTCGTCTACGGTTTGGCCAAAGGCAATCTCAAACGCCTTTTCCCACCCAACCAAAGGGGTTTCTTCCCAAAATGTCGTGAACGCGCTGTGCGAGTGTTTTGACGCCAGAAGAACCCCTGCGAAACCTGCATAAAGCTGGAAGTTTCTGTCGACACGGGTGTCTTGGGCGGTCAGTTTTCTAAGCTGGTTTCCTGAATAGCTTTGCCGAGCTTTGAACCATTGGACTTGATCGTTGACGGACAAACCCTTCACCACGATATCAAGTTCCAGCGCGATTGCGGTTCCTTCCGTTAGCCATTTGGGTCCACGTCGGCGGACCCGCTCTTTGGCACTGGAAAACCGGTAGTTTCCGACAAGTTGGGTCTGAATCTCATGCGATACTTCATGCGTGATCAAGCGGGGAAGGTGTCTGCTGTCGGCTGGCGTCAGCGTGTCATTCGCCGTGAACCGTGTGTTCGGACATAGGACAACGAGCCCTCCGTAGGCCGCGCCAGACAAGCCGTTGCGCCCGCGACACTGGGCGGTCATCTGTCGTCGAACGCTGTTTGCAGTGTCACGCGTGTTGAGTTCCGGTAAGGCCAGCCGAACAGTCTCATCCATTGTGCTGGCTGCAACCACGATTACGGGTCCGGGCAGTTCAACGTTCAAACCTGTGGTCAATGCACGGCGCGCGTTCTCTATTTCTCTTTGCAAAAGACGGCGCTTCCCGTCTGAAACCTGTTTGCCCGTCAGCAGCCGAACCGGCGCCTGCGCTGAAGGCCAAGCCTGTCTGAGATCGAGAAGCTGCCCAATCGCCTTACACCAAACAGACCCGTTTTCGCGTGTTAAGGCGGGCAGGGCGGCCAAACCTTTGTGGCGATCTTTCAGAACCGACAGACCAGATCGCGTCTTTGTGCCAAGTTGCCCGTCAATATCACCGACGTCGATTGATTGATCGGTCAGCTGGCTTTGTATGCATTCAATGTAGGGATCAGCGGTAGCAACTGCTGGACTTGTCAAAAGAGCGAGCGCAATGCATTTCCATGTCTTGTTGTGAAGTTTACCCCGCAACAGCCACCAACCCCAGTTTGCGGGCTGCTGCCAGCGACAGAACTCCGCTGTCTATCCCATCCGGCTTTTGGAAAGCACGGATAGCGGCGCGGGTTGGGGGGTCGAGCACGCCGGTTTGGATGCCTGCATATAGCCCCCGCGCCATGAGCGCCCGTTGCAGGGATGCGATGAATGCAGGGGTCAGAACGTCATCGCAGGGCGTTTCAAAGAAGGTTTCCCGCCGGTCTTCGATGATTTCCTGACGGGTTTCGGTTTTGTATTGGGTGGTTGAGACTTGGTTGCCCTCAAGGTCATAGGTCGCGGGGCGGACAACCACTTGGCGGGTGATGGTCTGGATGGTGGCGGGGGTGGCTGTGGTGCTCCAGCAGGTGCCGGGGGGGGCGTTCGCGGGGGCTTTGGGGGCGACCCCGATCACGGTTCGAAGCCCTGCACCCTGCGGAGCGCATCCGGCCAGCCCCAAGAGCGCCAGTGTTATCGCCACATGTTTGATCTGCATGCCCTGATGATGCCTCGTGCCTGCGTTTTGCAGCCAAGCTAGCGCGGTTTTGGGGGCGGGGCTAGGGGGTCAGCAAAGTGTCGAGCAGATGGGACACATCCTCGATCTCTTCTGCGATCACATGGGTCACGGAATGGGCGGTCTGGACCCGCCCTGTCACCCGTAGCATCCGGCCCGCGATGACCGCCCTGCGGAACCGCTCATAAAGCTTGCGCCAGATGATCACATTGATCACCCCTGTTTCATCTTCAAGCGTGATAAAGATCACCCCCTTGGCGGTGCCAGGTCTTTGGCGCAGGATGACCAGTCCGGCCACCATGATCCGCGCGCCCTCGGGCGGCAAATCAAGATCGGACGCAGGCAAACAGGCGGGCGGTTTGGGCCATGTGCCAGTGGAGGCTGTGAAAACAGGCATGAGAACAAATATAGAACATTCATATTCTGCGGCAAGGGTGAACTGAAATGGTCGCAAAAGGGCTGGTCCCGCCCAGTGTGGCCCGCTAGATAAGATCCAACCAGTTCAAGAAGGGTATGAAACAGATGGCAAAAATCACTTATGTCGAACATGGCGGTAAGGAACATGTGGTTGAGGTCGCCAACGGGCTGACCGTTATGGAAGGCGCGCGCGACAACAATATTCCAGGCATTGAAGCCGATTGCGGCGGGGCCTGTGCCTGTTCGACGTGCCACGTCTATATTGACCCTGCATGGGTCGAAAAACTGCCTGCAAAGGACGACATGGAAGTCGATATGCTCGATTTCGCTTATGAGCCCGATGAGACCCGTTCGCGCCTGACCTGCCAGATCAAAGTGACTGACGCGCTGGATGGGCTGAAAGTCCAGATGCCCGAAAAACAGATCTGATGACAGCCAAGGCGCCGCGTCTGGTGGTGCACGGTTTGCGCTGTTTTGCCCGCGGCGCTGTGCTGGCCTTTGCGCTTGTGGCGGGTTTTGCGACCTCTGCCGCGGCCTGCAGCGTCAATCCTTTGTCCAAGCGTGATGTGGTGCACAGCTCGGTCATCCAGACGCCCTTGGGGGTTGCGTGGTATTCTGATCTGACAGACCGGTACGGGCATGGGGTGCTGGGCGATGCGCTTGAGCCTACAACCCTGCACCTTTGGACAGATGAAACATCCGCTGAATGTGGGATCAGTGTCAAACTTGACGCGCCTTATGTCTTTGAAGATGTGGCCCCGCGTCCTGTTGATCTGGACAAGGACGGGCGGCCGGAACTGATTGTGGTGCGCAGCCATGCTCAAAAAGGGGCGCAACTGGCGGTCTACGGACAGGTCGGGGACCAGCTTGAACTGATTGCCTCGACCCCCTTCATCGGTCGGGCGAACCGCTGGCTGGCCCCTGTAGGGGCTGCTGATCTGGATGGAGACGGGCACTTTGAGATCGCCTATGTCGACAGGCCACATCTTGCGAAAACACTGCGGATCTGGCGGTTCCAAAACCAAACGCTTACCTCGGTTGTGGACATACCAGGGTTGACCAACCACAGGATAGGCGAAGATTTCATCTCGGGGGGTATCAGAACCTGCGATGCGGGGCCTGAAATGGTCTTGGCCGACAGCAACTGGCGGCGGATCATTGGGGTGCAGCTCAGCACAACATCGGTAACCTCGCGCGATCTGGGGCGTTTCAGCGCACAAGCGCTCCGCCAAGAACTGACCTGCCCCTAACTTCTTTGTTCCAGATAAATCCCGGGGGGTGCAGGGGGGCAGAGCCCCCCGCGTCGGTCGGATAGCGTCAGCGATCCGATGTCAAAGCACGCCACCCGATATCAGTACGGTTAAAGCCCTCTGGCCAGTCCACCGCATCCACCATGCCGTAAG
>CAZWSE010000052.1:0-25922 GCA_964636575.1 uncultured Sulfitobacter sp.
AGATGCCAGTCCGAGAACTCGATGGGCGCGTGGAACCACATGGCGTGGTCGAGGCTCGCGGTCATCACTTTGCCCTGAAACCACGTCAGCCCATGGGGGCGCAAGGATGATCCGAGCAGGTTCATATCCGACGCATAGGCGAGCAGGCAGTGTTGCATCTGCGGGCCTTGGCCAAAGGCTGCTTCCATGCGGAACCAAAGCTGGTTTTCGTCGCTTGTCTTGTCTGGGGTGAAGAAATTGCGCGGGGCGACTTCGCGCAGTTCAATGGGGCGTTTGCGCAGGAAATCGGCGTGATACTTTTCAGGGATCTGACCCACGACATCTGCGCGCAATTCGTCCCTGTTCGGCCAGTCTTCGGGCTTGCCCACGTCGCGCATAGGGTGTTGATAATCCCACCCGTCCTCGTCGATGTGAAAGGACGCGGACATGTTGAAAATCTGCTTCCCGTGCTGGATCGCAACAACCCGTCGGGTGGTAAAACTGCCGCCGTCACGGGCGCGGTCGACTTGATAGATCACTGGAATTTCAGGATCACCGGGCCGGATGAAATAGGCGTGCAGCGAATGGCACAGACGGTCGGGCACGGTGCGGTAGGCGGCCATAAGCGCTTGCGCGATGACATGCCCGCCGAAGATGCGGGTGGTCGTCTCGCCCCCGCCCCCGATGCCGCGAAACAGATCGACCTCAAGCTGTTCTATGTCCAGCAAATGCAGCAATTCGTCGGCAGGGGTCATGTCATCAGTTCTCCGCAATAGACGACGATACAAAATCGCAATGGTGTCGGGAAAGCAACTGCTTGGCGGGGTCTTAGGTCGTGGCCCGTGCGTTGGCATAGGTGATGAAGAAATCAAAGCTGTCCGGATTGGCCATGCTGTCACGGTTCACGACAGTGGCCGGATCGCCGCCAAGCAGCAGCTTTTTGACCGGCACTTCGAGTTTTTTGCCAGACAGCGTGCGCGGCACGTCCTTGATTTCGATGATCTCGTTCGGCACGAACCGCGCCGAGACCTGAGCGCGAATGGCGCTGTTGATTTGATCCTTCAAAGCCTCATCAAAGGTGACCCCATCGGCTGTCACCACAAAAAGCGGCATAAAGCTGTCGCGCCCCAGAAATTCCAGATCGACCACCAACGCATCCATCACCGTGTCCAACCCTTCGACCGCTTGATAGATTTCCGCGCTGCCCAACCGCAGCCCTTTGCGGTTGATCGTGGCGTCCGAGCGTCCGTAGATCACCGACGCCCCTTTTTCATCGATCGAAATCCAGTCCCCGTGCCGCCAAACGCCCGGATAATCGGCGAAATAGCTGTCAAACAGGCGTTTCCCGTCGTCGTCGCCCCAAAAATAGAGCGGCATGGAGGGCAGCGGCTCTGTACAGACCAGTTCGCCGACCTCTCCGATCAATTCCGCGCCGTTTTCATCGAAGGCCCGCACCGCATTGCCCAACACCCGCGCCTGCATTTCGCCTGCAATGACCGGAAGGCGCGGGTTGCCCGCCACGAAAGCCCCTGCAAGGTCGGTTCCGCCGGACACAGGCCCCAGCCAGATGTCGGTTTTCACGTCCCTGTAGATCCAGTCGTATGTGTCCGCAGACAAAGGCGACCCCGTCGCGCCGAGCGATCGAAGCGCTGACAAATCAACCGTGTCGCGCGGGGTTATCCCTGCTTTCATGCAGGTGCTGAAAAAGGCCGCCCCCGCCCCGAAATAGGTGATCTTTTCATCTGCAACGAACCGCCAGACGGCCCCCAGATCAGGATGGTTAGCTGCCCCGTCGAACATTGCAACTGTGGCCCCTTGCCCTAGGGCCATGAACTGCGAATTCCACATGATCCAGCCCGATGAGGTTAGCCAGCAATATCTGTCGTCGGCCATGATGTCCTTGTGCAGCGACTGCTTTGCGGCCTCCAGGATGATGCCGCCGTGCCCGTGGACGATGGGTTTGGGGTTGCCCGTGGTGCCGGACGAATAGACGATCCATAGCGGGTGTTCGAACGGGACTTGTGTTGGCTGGAACGGAACCGTGTCGCCGGTCAGATCATCCCACGCCATGTGCCCGTCCGGCAGGTCGCCGACCACGGGCAGGGTCACGAATTGCGCGACACTTGGCAGGCCCGCGTTGATCTGTGCCAGCACGTCGCGCCGGTCAACAGTCGCGCCCGCATGCACATAGCCGTCCTGCGCAATCAGCACCTTGGGTTCGATCTGTTTGAACCGGTCCAGAATGGCGACATGCCCCATATCGGGGGCACACAGCGACCAAATCGCGCCAAGGCTGGCACTGGCCAGAAACCCGATCAGCGCGGGTTCAGTGTTGGGTAAAATGGCAACCACACGGTCCCCCTGCCCCACGCCCATGCGCGCCAAATGCGCAGCGACGCTGGCCACTTGATCGCGCAGCTGGCCCCATGTCATTTCAGACCGCCCGAAGGTCTCAGATTGGACGATCAGGGCGGTTTTGTCGGGCTGCGTATCGCTGTGTTTCAGGATGTTTTCCGCGTAGTTCAAAAACCCGCCGGTGCCCCATTCCATGTCAGGCATCTGGCGTTTGACCAGCAGTTTCTCGGGCCGCACCGAGGCGCGCACATCGAAGAAATCCCAGATCGCGGTCCAGAAGGATTCGAGATCGGTCACGCTCCACCGCCACATGGCGTTGTAGTCTTCAAAGGTCAGGTTTTGGCTGTCCGCGACGAAGCGTTCAAACTGCGCCATCCGCGACGCGTCGGCCCGTTCAGGCGTGGGGGTCCAAAGGGTCTTGCCGCTCACGTCAGTGCGCCGTGGATCATCGCTTTCATTTGGGACCGCGACGGGTAGGAACTGCTGGGCATCAGTTGGGTGAAGAAGATCACGGACAGATCATGCACCGGATCGACCCAGAAAAACGTCGAGGCCATGCCGCCCCATGAGAAATCCCCGACCGATCCCGGCACCCGTGCGCGCGATGCATCCAAGACCACAGCGCCGCCAATCCCGAAGCCCATGCCGTCCATCGGTTGTTCCGCAAAACTGCGCGGCCCCATTGATGCAATGTCGCCCGCAAGGTGGTTTCGCATCATGAAGTTGAGCGTATGGGGCGAGATAATCCCCTGCCCGCCGGTGCGCAGCATCTCGGTGAATTTCATGTAGTCGTCGATGGTGCCGACAAGCCCGCCGCCACCAGAGAACATGTGATTGTCCAGATAGGGCGACCCTGCGCTGTCATCGACCATGCGCATGGGATCGTCGGTTTTCTGGATGGCGTTGATGTCAAATCCGCCTTCCGCCAAGGGCGAATAGAGCGCTGCAAAACGGTCTTGCGCGCCTTTAGGCACCGTGAACCGCGTGTCGTCCATGCCGAGCGGTCCCAGAATTTCGTCTGTCAAAAACGCATCGAGCGTCTTGCCGCTGATCACCTCAATCACGCGGCCAATGATGTCGATCCCGACCGAGTATTCCCACCGTGACCCCGGCTGAAACGCGAGCGGCAAGGCAGCGACTTGGGTCGCGATCTCTTCAAGGGTGCGATTGCCCGCGCCGAAATCGAGCTTGGCCTCGGCCATCGCTTCGGGCAGCAGGCCGGGGTTGAACGAATAGCTTAGCCCTGACGTGTGGGTCAGCAGTTGGTGCAGGGTCGGGGCGGGGCAAGGCTCCGTCTGGGAAATGTCGGATGCCCCGTCACGCAGACACCGCGCGTCGGCAAACCCTTCGATGAAGTTCGACACAGGCGCGTCCAGATGCACGATCCCGCGTTCGACCAGCATCATCAACGCCACAGACGTGATCGGTTTGGTCATCGAATAGATGCGCGCAACCGTATCGCGTTGCCACGGCAAATCGCGGGCCAGATCGCGCAGACCGCAATCGTGGTAGAACGCTTCTTTCCCGCCTTGTGCGATCAGAACCGAACAGCCCGGATAGCGGCGCGCGTCCACATAGCCCTGCATCCAGCTTTTGAGACGGTTGAGGCGGGTCGGATCAAAGGACGCCATCGGGGGTCAAACCTCCAGCCATTCCTTGCGCACATCTTCGCGGGCTTTCAGCTCGGCCGGTGTGCCTTCAAACACGACCTGCCCGTGGCCCATGACGTAGACGCGATGCGCAATATCCATTGCGATGGACAGCTTTTGTTCGACCAGCAAGGTCGAGATCCCGCGATCCGCGATTTCCTTCAGCACGTCGGCAACCTTTTGAACCATCTGCGGCGACAGGCCTTCGGTTGGTTCGTCAATCATCACGAAATCAGGGTCGCCCATCAGGGTCCGGCACATGGTCAGCATTTGTTGTTCGCCGCCCGACAGCACCGATGCTTCAACATCAGCCCGTTCGTTCAGGTTTGAAAACATATCGAACATCATCTGCATCGACCAACGGCCCGCGCCGTCTTTCTGGCCCGGTTTCAGGCCAAGGTTCAGGTTCTGGCGGGTGGTCAGGCCGGGAAAGATATCGCGGTTTTCGGGGACATATCCGATGCCCATATTCGCGATCTCATAGGCCTTGCGCCCGGCGATTTCGGTGCCCTTGAACTTGACCGATCCTTTCGGTTCGACCTCGCCCATGATGGCCTTACAGGTGGTCGACCGACCAACCCCGTTGCGGCCCAGCAAAGCGACGATTTCGCCTTCCTGCACGTTCAGGGTCACCCCTTGCAGGATGTGGGATTTGCCGTAGTAGGCGTGCATGTCTGTGACTTCAATCAATGGTCTGCCTCCAAGGCTGCGCCTAGGTAGGCTTCTTGTACGCGCGGGTCGGCGCGGACGTCTGCGGGTTTGCCTGTGGCGATGATTTCGCCGTAAACCAGCACCGAAATACGGTCCGCCAGCCCAAAGACAACGCCCATGTCGTGTTCAACCATGACCAGCGTTTTGCCTTCCGTGACCTTCATGATCAGATCGGTGATATAGTCGGTTTCAGAATGGCTCATGCCTGCGGTCGGCTCGTCCAGCATGATCACATCCGCGCCGCCT
Source organism: uncultured Sulfitobacter sp. (assembly GCA_964636575.1). Classification (GTDB taxonomy): domain Bacteria; phylum Pseudomonadota; class Alphaproteobacteria; order Rhodobacterales; family Rhodobacteraceae; genus CAZWSE01. The sequence goes on from CAZWSE010000052.1 coordinate 4,941, forward strand.
GCAATTGTAATGCCAATCTCAAGCGCGCGTTGTTCGGCGTAAGACAGCGTGCCAGCAGGCAGATCGCGCCGCTCAAGCAGGTTGATCTGATCAAGGATCGCATCGGCCCCTTCGGTCAGCTTGCGGGACTTGTTCACGAGGTTCCAGAACGAATATTTGTACCCCTGAGACCACAGCAGGGCGCAGCGCACGTTTTCAAACACGGTCATCGCCGGAAAGATATTGGTGATCTGAAAAGACCGAGACAACCCGCGCCGGTTGATCTGAAAAGGCTGCAATCCGGCAAGATCTTCGCCGTGCAGTTTGACCGACCCTTTGGTTGCAGGAAACCGAGCCGTAATCAGATTAAACAGGGTCGATTTGCCCGCCCCGTTCGGCCCGATGATGGCATGCCGTTCACCTTTCCCGATGGACAGATCAATGCCGCGAATGATCTTGGCCATGCCAAAGCTTTTCTCTAACCCGTCGAGTTGGAGTGCAGGTGTGCTCATGATCTGTCTCCTGCGGTATTGGCCTCTGACCATGCTTCTTTCAGGTAGGGCGCGTTCATCTTGGCGATGCCGATCCCGAAGGCTGCGATGGCCCCTGCAACCAACCACGGCAGCAACGTGTGACTGTCGAATGTGGTCCAGAACAGGGTCATCTCATGATCGCCTGTCGCCGCGTGGCGATAGTGAAAGATCATCTCAACCAAGGCGCATAGCCCAAGGATGCCAAAGGCAGCGGGCACCAATGTGATGAAGTAGGGCGCGAGCAGGGATTTGAATTTTCCAAGTCTGAACACCGGCACATGCATCATCATCAGCCCTGCCAACCCTCCGGGGAAGAACATGACCGTCGCCACAAACAGGGTGCCTGCGTAGAAGGCCCAAAGCTCTGTTTCCAAGCTCAGCACCGTTTGCACCAGCGTGAACACGATGGCCCCGATGATCGGGCCGAAGAAGAACCCGACCCCGCCCAGGAAGGTCACCAGAAGGATCACACCGGATGAGGCTGTGTTCAGGTTTTCTTCTGTCAGGATTTCGTAGTTGATCGCGAACAAGCCACCCGCAACGCCTGCAAAAAAGCCGGATGCGATGAAGCTGTAGTAGCGGACCCAGCGGGCGGAATAGCCCAAAAACTCGGCCCGTTCCGGGTTGTCACGAACTGCGTTGGCCATGCGCCCGACAGGCGTGCGCGACCACAGGTACATGAGGGCCGCAGACAAAAAGACCCAGAAGGCTGTCAGATAGTAGACATCGCCTTGTTGCAAGAATTCGTTGCCGAAGAAGGGCATGGCGTAGGTCCGGTCGCCGGAAATACCTTCCTCACCACCAAAGAAGGCGACGATGATGACCGAACAGGCTGCGATCAGCTCGCCCACGCCAAGCGAGATCATGGCAAAGACGGTGCCCGCGTTGCGCGTCGAAAAGGCGCCCACGATCATCGCAAGCCCCATACCGAACAAGCCGCCAAAGACCGGCAGAACCGGCAGCGGGAAGCTGGCAAAGAAATCAGAGGCATTCATGATGTGCATACAGGCAAAGCCGCCAACGCCCGCATAGACGGCGTGGCCAAAGGACAGCATCCCGCCTTGGCCTAGCAGCATATTGTAGGCCAGCGCGAAGACCACTGTGATCCACATCTGGTTCATGATGGTCAGGGCCGAATTTGAGGTGAAGATATAGGGCATCACCATCAAGGCCACAGCCGCCAAAATCCACGGCATCAGCGTCAGCGTCATGGACCCTGCGCGCATTCGCTGGGCGGGTTTGCTCGGGTCGGTTGTCAGTTGATCGGTCATGAGTGCCGCTTTCCGAACAGACCTGCGGGGCGGAAGATCAGGATCAGCACCATCAGGATATAGGGCAGAATGTCAGCGATCTGCGGGCTTGTGACTGTCCAGAGATCACGGAACACGTTGTCGCTCAGGTTCTCGGGCGTCGCGATTCCGATGGCGTTCAGCACATCCGACATCGCCAGATTGTAGGACTTGGCGAATGTCGTGATCCACCCGATCAGCAGGGATGCAATCAAAGCCCCCCACAGCGATCCAAGACCCCCGATTACGATGGTCACAAAGACGATAGACCCAAGCACAAAGGCCATGCCGGGGAAGGTGCCAAGCACAGGCCCCGCGATGACGCCCGCCACACCGGCCAAGGCGGTGCCGACGCCAAAGACGCCCATGAAGATCAGCGGCACGTTATGGCCCAAGGCCTCAACCGTGCGCGGGTAACTTAGGGCCGCTTGGATAATCATACCGACGCGCGTTTTGGTCAGGATGTACAAAAGGCCAATGAAGATCCCGACCGAGATGAAGATCATGAAAATCTTGTAGGCCGGAATGGAATTGCCCGCGATGGAGAAGGCCGTGAAGTTCAGCACTTCGGGGATGTTGTAGGGCATCTGGTTCTTGCCCCAGATAAACTGCACCAGTTCCTCGATCAAAAGGGCCAGACCAAAGGTAAAAATCAGCTCTGGAACGTGGCCATATTGGTGGACCCGCCTGAGCCCGTACCTTTCAACCCCTGCCCCGAGAACGCCCACGATAATGGGTGCAATCAACAGCCCCATCCAGAACCCCAGCGCGATGCTGATCTGGTAGGCGAAATAGGCCCCAAGCATGTAGAAACTGGCGTGAGCGAAATTCAGAACGCCCATCATAGAGAAAATGAGCGTGAGGCCGGCGGAGAGCATAAAGAGCAGCAGTCCGGTCACAAGCCCGTCGATGACGTTGACGAGGATGAGTTCCATCGATCCCCCAAAGGGTTAGGTGTGCAAATATGTGGTGCCCCGTCCCACGCGATGGCGGGACGGGTCGTTAGAAACGCGGGTTACGGGCGCTTCATCTCACAGGTGGTCGGGCTGTCCATGGCCGCCATCTCAACGGTGCTTTCCGTGATCGTGCCGAAAGGCGAATTGTCATATGGGAAGACAATGCCTTCGTCCGTATGCGCCGAGATGTGAACATTCTGGATGGCCTGATGATCTTGCGGACGCATGAGAATTTTGCTTCCGAAGACGCTGTCGTATTCCATGCCTTCCAAAGCGTATGCGACGGCCACAACATCATCCGCCGTTCCGGCTTCGGTGATGGCTGCAGCCAGCATACCGATGACATTGGAAATGCGCGGCTGGTCTACGTTTCCGTCAGGGTGCTTTTCCTTGAACGCGTTCACATAAGCAGAGGCCGCATCAGACACAGGCGGGTTAATCTGACCTTCGCCGACCAGACGGATCACGCCCTTACCCTGCTCACCCAGAGCAGCCGTAATACCGGAGCCCGCAGCGTAGTAGGTAAAGATCGGGCCGTCATAGCCGTTTTCGATGATGGATTTGCCAAGGCCAACCATATCGGCGCCCCAGTTGCCGGTGATAACCGCATCCGCGCCAGAGGCCACGATTTTGCGGGCGTAAGGCGTGAAGTCTTTCACCTTCCCGATGGGGTGCAATTCGTTGCCGACGATTTCAACGTCAGGGCGCTTTTCGGTCAGGTTGGCGACAGCGGCCGCCGCCACAGCTTTACCGAACGAATAGTCCTGCCCGATGATATAGACTTTCTTCATGTCCGTGTTTTCGGCCATCACATCGGTCAGCGCATCCATCTTGATGTCTGCGTTGGCGTCAAAGCGGAAGTGCCAGAAGTTGCACTTGTCGTTGGTCAGCGCAGGATCAACAGCGGCATAGTTCAGGAACAGGACACGGTCGTCGGGGTTGCGACGGTTGTGCTTGTCGATGGCTTCAGTCAGCGCGTTGGCCACACCGGACGAGTTGCCCTGCGCGATAAACCGGATGCCTTGGTCGATGGCGACCTGCAACTGGATCAAGCTCTCTTTCGGGCTGATCTTGTTGTCAAATCCGACAATCTCGAAGTTATGACCATCCAGAACACCACCGTTCTGGTTGACCATATAGTCCGCTGCGAATTGATACTGGTGCAGACCGTTTGTGCCCGTGCTGGCAAAGGGGCCAGACAGAGGGTCAATAAATGCGATTTTGATGTTCTCGGCAAAGGCCGCAGAGGCCCCGATTGCCAATGACAGCGCAGAGACAGCGCCCAATTTCCAAATGTTTTTCATAAGTTCCTCCCAAGGATAGATCACGCTCCAATTCATTTTTTCGGAGTCTCGATCAATCCCGAAAGACTTACACACCCCCGTTCAAAGTCAAGGCCGCAAGACAGGTCTGACGGGGCGTCAAAACGCTGATTTCGCTGTCAAATCTGTGGGAAGGACGTGCGGTTCAAATTTCGGGCAGGTGCCTAGAAAAGTTGTAAAGCACTGTTTTATATACGTTTATCCGCGCCTTCGCATCGCCCGAATCCCACAACACATTGCCAAAGCCCAACCCGCGTCGCAGATTAAACCCTTTGATCAGCGCATTGAAATTTCTGAAAAAAGTGATCAAACGCGGCCTGCGATCATGTGCGGCGAAAGCCAATCTGTTCCGCTAGGCAAAACTACTGTCCGCTAAATCAGGATGTGGGCCGGATGCTCAGGCGACGTGCGGCTTCAATCAGGCGCGGGGCATAGACGGTCTCAAGCTGCTTTGGCTTTACCCGAAACGACGGACCACCGACGTTCAAGCCGTAAACCCGTGACCCATCCGCAGACTGTACCGGCACCGCGATCCCGTTCACATCCGCGCGCCACGCCCCGTAGCCCGTGCAAAACCCTTTGTCCTCATAAAGCGCCTTGGCCTCTTTGAACCGTTGCCGCCCTTCGGCTTCGGTCTCGGCACTTTTGCGCCCTGCGGTTTCAAACACAGCCGCGCGGGCATCGTCTTGCATGCCGACCAGAATGGCTTGTCCGATGGCCGAATGGAACACGGGCAACCGCGTGCCGACCCGTATGACCAATGCGACCTCTTCGCTGGATGAACAGGTCGCCACATAGACCACATCCAGATCATGCTGTTCGCCCAAAGCGACGGTGATGTAGGAATTTGGCCCGTCCCGCAGCGCTGTCATTTCCTGTTGCGCACGGTCCTGAATGTCGATGCCAGACAGCACCCTGAACCCGAGATTCAGCACCCCGATGCCAAGCCGGTAGGTACCTGCGTTCGCATCGGCCACCAGATACCCCAAGGTGACAAGCGTATGGGTCAGCCGCGAAATCGTGGCTTTCGGCAGGCCGGTGCGTTCCGAGAAATCAGAGTTGGTCAGCGTCACTTCACCGTCACGGTAGCATTGCAATATCGCCAGCCCACGCGCCAGCGCGGTGACAAAATTGCGGTCCTTATCCGTATCAAGTTCGTGCAGATCGTCCACCTGACCCTACCCCCGCTTTAAGGCGTCCAGCCCGTGTTGCGCGAAAACAGGCACAAAGGCCCCCAGCTTCATCGCGCGTTCGGGGTTCGATGCGTTCCCGTCCAGCCCGCGCTTCAACACGCCCTGAATGATCCCTGCCATGCGGAAGAAACAAAAGCCAAGGTAATAGCCAAAGTGGTCGATCCCCTTCAGCCCCCGCCGTTCGCAATACTGCGCGATAAAGTCCTGATCGTCCGGCAGCCCAAGTGCCTTGCGGTCCAGCCCCATCATGCCGCGCCCTTCTGACCCTGCGGGCAGTTGCCATTGCATGATAACAGCCGCCAGATCGGCAAAAGGATGCCCGATGGTCGACAGTTCCCAATCCAGCACCGCGCGACAGTCGGTTGAGGTCGCATCGAAGATCATATTGTCGAGCCGATAGTCCCCGTGCACCAGCGTCCGCTGCCCGTCGTCTTCGGGTTGGGCTTTGACCAGTTCCTCCATCAAGGCATCCATCGCGGGCACTTTGTCCGTCTCGGATGCTTTGTATTGCTTCGACCAGCGCGCGACTTGCCGTTCGAAATAGTTGCCTTCGGGGCCGTAGTCCGACAACCCGACCGCATCAATGTCGACCTCATGCAAGGCCGCAAGCACGCGGTTCATTTCATCGATAACGCCAGAACGGTGCGCAGGCGACACATCCGGCATCGCAGGTTCATTGAAATTCCGCCCCGGCACGTGATCCATGATGTAGAACATCGACCCGATCACATCGTCATCGGCACAAAGCAAATGCATCTTAGCGACCGGCACGTCTGATCCTTCCAGCGCCTTTTGCACCCGATATTCACGGTCAACGGCATGGGCTGATTTCAGCAACACGCCTGGCGGTTTGCGCCGCAGCACATAGTTATGCGCGGGCGTTGCCAGCATAAAGGTGGGGTTGGATTGGCCGGTCTGGAATTTGGTGACCTCCATCGGGCCATCAAATCCGGGCAGGTGCTCTTTCAGATAGGCGCTTACGGCTGCCTCATCCAAAGTCTGTGTATCCGCGCTCATCGTCTCTCCCCCTTAGCTGTAGCTTAACAGGTCTGCGCCGTCGCGCGTCATAAAATGCGGTGTGGCGTTGAATTCATGCAGGCTGAATGACGGGCCAGAAAACATGAACCGCGTGAGGCTTGTGTTTTTCACCTGTAGGTTCAGGTTCATCATGTGTCGTTTGTCCGCACCCAAAGCAACGCTGGTCATCTGTCCGATTACGCCACCGGAGGACACAACAAGCACCTTCTTGGCATCCGTATCCGTCGCAAAAGCCCGCGCCGCTTCGACACGGGTCACAAACTCGGCGTAGGTTTCCGATGCCCCGTCAAAAGCCGCATCCTGCCATTCAAAGACAGTTTCCCGCAGCGCCCTGAAATGGGTCTTGCGGTCGCCCTTGACCAAATCCGGCACATCGCCCTTGAACCGCGCATGCAGCAGATCGCCAAAGTCGTATTCGTTGAACCCAGCATGCTCTTCAGGGTCCGCATCAAACCCCATAGAGTATAGTGTATCTTTCTGCCGGTTCAGCGTCCCCGTAATCAGCCGATCTGGCGTCCAGTCCAGATCCCGCAACACAGCGCCCACAGCCGCAGCTTGGCGGTGCCCCAGATCAGACAGCACATCATAATTGTCCTGCCCGAACGAGGCTTGGCCGTGACGTATGACTAATAACTCCGCTATGGCTGGATCCTCACGAAAACTCAGCCGCCAGCTTCTTGCCCGCCGCGAGATACTCAGCCTCCATCCGGTCGACAATATCGCCCGCAGGGCCGACGGATTTGATCGCACCGATCCCCTGCCCCGACCCCCAAATCGTTTTCCAGGCTTTCGGCTTTTCACGGTCTTGCCCGAAGTTCATCGACGACGCATCGGCTTGCGGCAGGTTGTCGGGGTCCATGCCTGCGTTTTCAACCGACCCTTTCAGATAGTTCCCCCAGACACCGGTAAAGAGCGAGGAATAGACAATATCCTCAGCGCCCGAGTCCACGATCATATCCTTATACCCCTGATCGGCATTCGCCTCATCGGTGGCAATAAAGGGCGAGCCTGTGTATCCCAAATCAGCCCCCATCGCGCGCGCGGCGAGCAGGCTTTGACCCGTAGCGATTGAGCCCGAGAGCGCAATCGGCCCGTCATACCATTCGCGGATTTCACTGACCAAAGCGAAGGGCGATTGTTGACCCGCGTGACCACCAGCGCCAGCCGCCACAGCAACCAACCCGTCCGCGCCTTTTTCAACGGCCTTGCGGGCAAACTTGTTGTTGATGATGTCATGCAGCACGATGCCACCGCAGGAATGGGCGGCCTCGTTCACCTCAACCCGCGCACCAAGGGATGTGATCCAGATCGGCACGTCGTGCTTCACGCAAATCTCCAGATCGCGGTCCAAACGGGAGTTCGAGCGATGCACAATCTGGTTCACCGCATAGGGTGCCGCGGGGCGGTCGGGGTTGGCTTGGTTGTGGCGGTCCAGCTCTTCCTTGATCTCGGTCAGCCATGCGTCCAGCAAGGGCGGCTCTCCCTCGGCTTCACGGGCGTTCAAGGCCGGAAACGACCCAACGATCCCCGCCTTACACTGAGCGATCACCAGCTTCGGGACCGAAATGATGAACAGCGGCGATGCGATCAAAGGGATGCGCAGGCCCTGCAAGGCTTTGGGCAGATGGGCGTCGTGTCGGGCCATAAAGCCTCCGGTCATGTTGACGGTTAAGGGGCGGGCAAATCCGCCCCTTTTGTTGGCAAAGCGCAAGGGGTTTACAGAACCTCGAAAAGGCCCGCCGCGCCCATCCCGCCACCGACACACATGGTGCAGACAACGTATTTGGCGCCGCGTCGTTTGCCTTCGATCAGGGCGTGGCCGACCATACGCGCACCGGACATGCCGTAGGGGTGCCCGATGGAAATGGCACCGCCGTTCACGTTCAGCTTGTCATCAGGAATACCAAGCACATCGCGGGACTGGATGACTTGCACCGCGAAAGCCTCGTTCAATTCCCACAGATCAATATCGTCCATCGTCAGCCCATGGGCCTTGAGCAAGGGCGGCACCGCATAGATCGGACCGATGCCCATTTCATCAGGCTCACAGCCTGCGGCCATGACACCAACATACCGACCAAGCGGCTCAAGCCCTGCTTTCTCGGCGGCTTTGGCTTCCATCACAACAGAAGCAGACGCGCCATCAGACAGCTGAGACGCATTGCCCGCTGTGATGAACTTGCCTTCCGCAATCTTCAGCCCGTCCTTATGAACCGTCTTCAGACCCGCCAGATTTTCAGCAGACGTACCGGGGCGGTTGCCTTCGTCTTTCTCAAGCGTGACTTCGTGTTCAGTGATTTCCTTGGTCTCTTTGTTCTGGATCATCATCTTTGAAGTCAGCGGCACGATTTCGTCATCAAACTTGCCAGCTTCCTGCGCGAGATGAGTGCGCTCTTGCGACCTCGCGCTATATTCGTCCTGACGTTCGCGGCTGACGTTATAGCGTTCGGCCACGGTTTCGGCGGTCTCAAGCATGGACATGTAAAGCTCTGGCTTGTTTTGCTTGATCCAAGGGTCGGCTTTGACGCGCATCTCTTGGGTTTGCACCATCGAGATACTTTCAACACCGCCCCCGACGACCACATCCATACCATCCATGACAACCTGCTTGGCCGCCGTGGCAATCGCCATCATGCCGGATGCACATTGACGGTCCAAAGACATGCCAGCCACCGTTACAGGAAGACCCGCACGCACCGCCGCCTGACGGGCAATGTTGCCGCCAGAATGACCCTGCTGAAGGGCTGCTCCCATGATCACATCTTGCACTTGGGCGGGATCAACGCCCGCACGGGCAACCGCGTGTTCAATGGCATGTGCTGCCAGTTGTTGCGGCGTCGTGTTGTTGAAAGCGCCGCGATAGGCTTTGCCGATGGGGGTTCTTGCGGTCGATACGATAACTGCGTCACGCATGGGGTCTCTCCTTATTATATTCGGTTACCAATCCAGCTTCAGACCACGGGCCTGCGCTGCATTGAGGGCGTATTTCTTGGTTTGGCTAAAGGCATCCGTCAGCTCGGTTTGATCTGTAGGGTCGCTGATCTGGTCAAACTGTGCCGCCACCGCTTCGGGGGTATTGTCAGCATCCTGCAAAGTGATGCCTTGCGTTTCATAGACACGCGTTTGGGCGAAACTGCCAGCACCCGCGCCAAGGATCACGCGGCTCGGTGCGTCCTCTGACACCAGATACAGCAAACCCGGTGTAATCGTTTCGGGGGCGAGCAATGCCGCTGCTTCTTTAGGCAGCAAATCCTCCGTCATCCGTGTCGCAGCCGTGGGCGCAAGCGTGTTGACGCGGATATTGTCCCGCGCCCCTTCCAGATGCAGCACATTCATCAAACCCATCATCGCAGCCTTCGCAGCCCCGTAGTTGGACTGCCCGAAGTTGCCATAAAGCCCCGACGCAGACGAGGTGAACACAACCCGCCCGTACTGCTGTTCGCGCATAATCGGCCAGCAGGCATGCGCCACATTGGCAGACCCGATCAGATGCACATCGACGACCTTGCGAAAGGCGGCCATGTCCATTTTGGCAAAGGTCTTGTCCATCAGGATGCCCGCGTTGTTGACGCAAATATCAATGCGGCCCCATGCAGCCATCGCTTGCGCGACCATATCCTTGACACCTGCCTCGTCCGAGACATCAGCGCCGTGGGCCATGGCCTCACCGCCCGCTGCTTTGATCTCTTCGACAACAGACAAAGCAGCTTCAGACGATTGGCCCGAACCGCTGCGATCAACGCCCAGATCATTGACAACAACCTTCGCACCGCGTGCTGCCAGCCCAAGCGCATGGGACCGGCCAAGGCCAACCCCTGCACCCGTGACAATCGCCACGCGGTTATCGAAACGGATGGTCATTAGTGCAGCGCCTGTTCAAAGATGTTGGGGCCGGACATGACATTGATGCCACCTGATACAGGCACGATGGCACCGGTAATATAGGCGCCGCCACGACCGCAAAGGAACAGCATACAGCCTGCGATATCCTCATCACGACCAACGCGTTTAAGCGGCACGTCGTCGCCCACTTTGCTGCGCATATCCTCGTCATGGGTCGCAAATGCGGTCATGCGGCTGACAAAGGGGCCGGGGGCCAGCGCGTTCACGGTGATCGCCTCGCCTGCCAGTTCCTTGGCCAGAATTTTGCTAAGGTGGATAACAGCAGCCTTGGACGCGGAATAGCTATAGGCACCGTCGCCCATTTCACGTTCGCCCATAACGGATCCCACATTGACCACCCTAGCCGGGTCATCGACCGAGCCTGAGGCTTTGAGCATTGGCAACAGTTTCTGGGTCAGATCAAACAGCCCTGCGACGTTGACATCCATGACCTTAGACCACGCAGCAAACGGGAAGTCGCCCATCGGCGCGCCCCAAGTGATGCCCGCGTTGTTCATCAAAATATCGAGCGTATCAGTGCGCTCTTTCACAGCCGCGGCCAACGCATCGACACCTGCCTCTGTGCCCACATCGCCCGCAAAGCCGATGGCCTTGCCGGATGCACCCATCGCGTTCAACTCCTTTGCGACGGCTTCGCAAGCCTCACCCTTACGGCTGGCCAGCAGAACAGTCGCGCCTGCGCGGACCAAGCCTTCGGCGGCCATGCGCCCGATGCCTGTCGCACCGCCTGTGACCAAAGCCACTTTGCCGTCCAACCCGAACAGAGTTTGAATATCCATCTAGAAGCCCCTCGCTGCTGCTACTTTTTCGGCGTGATAACTATAGTCACCCAGCCATTCCGCACTGACCCGCGCGCGTTTCATATAGAACCCCATGTCAAAGGCGTCGGTCATGCCAATGCCGCCGTGCATCTGCACACCTTCTTGCACAGCCAACGTGGCAGTCTTGGTGGCGCGCGCCTTGGCCAGCGACACGGCCATATCCGCATTGGCGGGGTCTTCGTCCATCATCCGGCCAGCGTGTAAAACGGCGCTCGCGGTCACCTCAATCTCGCACCACAAATGGGCAGCGCGGTGTTGCAGGGCCTGAAAGCGCCCGATCTCAACCCCGAATTGCTTGCGCTCTTTCAGGTAGCCGACAGTCATGCCAAAAGCACCGGCAGACAGGCCCGTCATCTCAGCCGCCAGAGCACCCTGACCCGCACGGATCGCAGGGGCAAGCACGTCCATCGCGCTATCAACAGCGCCCAGCACATCATCGCCCGTGGCCTCGACATCGTCGAAACTGACACGGGCCGCATCGCGGGCGTCGATCATATTGGACGCGTCACGGGTCACACCGGCGCGGTCACTTGGAATATCGAACAGGGTCAGCCCATCGGCGGTTTTTGCCAAAACCAACAACCGATCCGCATTGGCCCCATCAACGACAAACTGCTTTTTGCCCGTTAGGCGAAACCCATTGCCATCAGCGCGGGCCTCCAAAGCGGTGCCGTCAGGATCAAACTTGATCCCTTCGTCCACGGCCAAAGCATAGGTCACATCGCCCGACGCAATCCGCGCCAAAGCCTCAGCCGCACGAGGGTCAGAGACCTGCCGCAAGGCGGTAGCGGCAATCACAGCTGTCGACAGAAACGGAGACACGGCCAAAGTCTTCCCCATCTCGCCCGCAATCACATTTGCGGCGGCAAAGCCCATATCGGACCCGCCAGCACTTTCAGGCACAAGCACACCGGCCCATCCCATATCAGCCATCTCTTTCCAAAGCGCCGCATCATGGGTTTTACCCGCATCGCGCATCTCGCGCAGCTTGGACACAGGGGCATTCTGTTCAACAAACCCACGCGCCATATCGGCGAGCATGGTTTCTTCCTCAGTCATCACAAGTTTGGTCATATCATTTACCCCGGCAAGCCAAGCACACGGCGAGACACAATAGACAGCATCACCTCGGACGTGCCGCCCTCAATCGAATTGGCCTTGGTGCGCAGCCAGTCACCGGCGCGGTTGCCAACAGGGCCGTCCCATTCCAGCGCATCCGATCCGCCCGCGGTCATCATCAGCTCATGGCGCTGTTTGTTCAGCTCGGTGCCCATGTACTTAAGCATAGCAGAGGCATCACCAGCGCCCTGCCCCGCCTCGGACTGATCTTTGTAACGCTCCAACGTCAGACCAATGGCAAGCGTATCAATCTCGCAGGCCATTGCATCAGCGCGCAAGCTGGCATCGGTCAGGTCGCCCATGGTATCGGTCAGAACAGCGCCCAAAGACCTGCCGCCAACCGCCAGAATACCAGAGCCTGAAATCATCTCACGCTCATGGGTCAGCAAATACTTGGCAACATCCCAACCTTTGTTTTCCTCACCGACGATCTGTCCTTTTGGCACCTTCACATCGGTAAAGAAGGTCTCACAAAACGGGGAAATGCCAGAAATCATCTTAATAGGGCGGGTTTCAACACCAGCATCCGCCATATCAATCAGCAGAAACGAAATGCCCTTGTGCTTGGGGGCGTCGCGGTCGGTGCGGACCAGCGCGAAAATCCAGTCGGCTTTGTCAGCATAGGACGTCCAGATCTTTTGACCGTTGACCAGCCAATGATCGCCCTTGTCCTCGCCTTTGGTTTGGACATTGGCCAAATCAGATCCGGCACCGGGTTCCGAATAACCCTGACACCAGCGGACCTCTCCACGGGCCACAGGGGGAAGGTAATGCAGCTTTTGCTCATGCGATCCAAAGTGCAAAAGCGCAGGCCCAAGCATCCAGATACCAAAGCTTTGCAAGGGGACGCGCGCATTGATCGCGGCCATTTCTTCATGGAAGACTTTTTCTTCGTCACGGGACAGACCGGCGCCGCCGTACTCAACCGGCCAAGTCGGCACGGTGTAGCCCTTAGCGGCACAGCGTTCTAACCAGACCTTTTGCGCATCAGATGTGAATTTCCAATCCTTACCACCCCAGCAAATACCTTCTTCGGTCATCAGGCCGTCGCGCATTTCTTCGGGGCAGTTGGTCTCAAGCCAATCGCGCAGCTCTGCGCGGAACGCATCAATAGAGCGAGCAGTCATTATCGTCGTCCTCCCTAAAGGACGTCGCGTCAATTTGCGGACATCCATTCCGCTGTGCAGAATGGCGACCCGAATTGCGATTGACAAGACGCGACGCCACGTCTCACCTTAAAACAGATTTGATCGGGGGGAGACGGACCATGAAAGCAATGCTCAGCACAGAGGTCGGCGGACCAGAGACTTTGGTTCTGACCGATATGCCTGATCCCGAACCGGGGAAAAATCAGGTGCGCATCCGTGTCCATGCCGCTGGCGTCAACTTTCCTGATACGTTGATCATTCAAGATCTCTACCAGATGAAACCGCCCCGCCCCTTCGCCCCCGGTGGTGAAATCGCGGGCGAGGTGGAAGCCGTTGGTGAAAAGGTCAAAGGCCTTGCCGTGGGCGACCGTGTGCTTGGCATGACCGGCTTTGGCGGTTTTGCGACCCATGTGGTGGCCGATGCAGAACGGGTCGTCAAAATCCCCGATGCAATGCCCTATGATGAGGCCGCTTGTTTCGTGCTGACCTACGGCACGTCGCATCATGCCCTGAAAGACCGTGCCGAGATTAAAGAAGGTGAGACACTCCTTATACTTGGGGCCGCTGGCGGTGTCGGGGCCGCCGCGATTGAGCTTGGCAAGGCTGCAGGCGCCCGCGTCATCGCCGCTGTTTCATCCGAGGAAAAAGCCCAGTTCTGCCGTGACCTTGGCGCGGACGAGACCCTGATCTACGCCCGCGATATGTCAGACCGTGCCACGCAAAAAGAGTTCTCCGGCCAGATCAAAGCCATTGCAGGCGGCGACGGGGTCGATGTGATCTATGACGCGGTTGGCGGTGACTACGCCCAACCCGCCGTCCGGTCGCTCGCATGGAAAGGCCGCTATCTGGTGGTTGGCTTTCCCGCTGGTATCCCAAGCATTCCGCTGAACCTGACCCTGCTCAAAGGCTGCCAGATCGTCGGTGTCTTTTGGGGTGCCCATACCGTGCGCGAACCCAAGAACCACGCCGAAAACATGGGCGATCTGTTCCGGCTTTATGCGGAAGGCAAGATCAAGCCGCGTGTCTCGGCCAGCTATCCGCTGGAGCGCGCAGGCGAGGCCTTGCAACTGCTGCAAGACCGCAAAGTGCTGGGCAAGGTCGTGGTCACAACCGCTTAGGGGCGCAGATGCGACACGTCATTGAACCCGCGCATCACCATGCGTTCGTCGTCTTGAATGACCAGCCTGCTGATCGATCCGTTGTCGGCGCCCATAAAGGTGAAAATCGGCGTGTTCGTGGCCAGCGACAGGGCCGCCGCAATGACACCGCCATGCACCACAACCGCGACCAGTTGATCGGGATGGGCCGCGGCCACCCGCAGCAATCCGGCCCTTACGCGCCCTTGAAATTGCGCCGTGGTTTCAGCGCCCGGGATTTCACCAAATTCCTGCGTCTCATGGGCGCGCACAAAGGCAGGGTCGCGTTCGGCGGCGCGAAAGCGGTACTCGCCTCCGTCCCAATCACCAAGAAACACCTCGCGCAGGTCCGGCTCGACCTTCGGGGCTATGTCCAGATGGCCCGCCAAAGGGGCCGCGGTCTGATGGGTGCGCTGCATGGTCGTGACATAGATCGCATCAATCGGTTCCGCCTTGAGACGGTGCCCGACAGCCACGGCCTGCGCTTCGCCTTCGGGCCGCAACGCCGGATCGCCCTGCCCGCCGACCATCGGAAACTGAACACCGCGCACAGCGGCTTGGGTTTCGCCATGCCGGACCAACAACAAATCAGCCGCACCTTTGGGGGGCACAAACCTGTGCTGCCGCGCTTCTTTCATATCCCATCCCTTTCCCTTTTCCCGCAATAGGACACATCCCATGCAAAACCGCCAGATCACGATTGCAGAACTGCCAACAGACGCCCTGACACCCGCACATTTCGCGCAAAGTGAGACCGCAGTGCCTGAACCGGCAGACGGTGAGGTGTTGTTGCGCGTGATCCTGATGTCGATTGATGCCGCGAACAGATCATGGATGAAGGGGGCAACCTACCGCGCCGCCGTCAACCAAGGCGACGCCATGCCGACCTATGCAATCTGCGAAGTGATGGAATCCAAAAGCAGCCGCGTGGCCGTGGGCGACATCGTCGCGGCAGAGGCCACATGGTCCAACTACGTCACCGCCAAAGCGCATCGGGTGCAAAAACTACCCAAGGTCGCCCCCCTGTCGCACCTGATGTCGGTCTACGGGATCGCAGGCAAAACGGCGTTCCACGGGTTGATGTCCATCGGACAGCCCATGGCAGGCGAAACGGTCGTGGTGTCAGCAGCGGCCGGATCGGTCGGCGGCTATGTCGGTCAAATCGCCAAAGCAATGGGATGCCGCGTCGTGGGCATCGCGGGCGGAGCAGAGAAATGCAAATGGGTGGTGAACGAGCTGGGCTTTGATGCCTGCGTCGACTACCGCGAGGCCGGATTGACCAAAGCGCTGATGGCCGCATGCCCCACAGGCGCGGACATCTATTTCGACAACGTCGGCGGCAAGGTGCTGGAATCCACGCTCAACGTGATGAACGAAAAGGGCCGCGTCATCTGCTGCGGGGCGATCAGCCAGTACGACACGGACAACCCTATGGGGCCGCGCAACCTGCCGGGGGTTGTGGTGGTCAAACGGCTGAAGATGGAAGGGTTCATCGTGATGGACTTTGCGCACAACGACGACAAATGCATCCGCGCCATGCAACATTGGGTCGGCACAGGACAGGTCAAAGTGTTTGAGGACATCGTCGATGGGTTAGAGAACGCACCGCAGGCCTTGATCGGGCTGTTGAACGGCGACAACAAAGGCAAGCGGCTGGTGCGGGTCGCCGCCGATCCGGTATAAAGGAGACAGCCCATGTCATCACTGCAAACAGCGCTTGAGAACAGCACCAAGCTCATCGGCACGGAAGTGGGGGTGTCGAACTGGATCACGGTAGATCAACCGATGATCGACGACTTCGCCAAGACCACCCATGATGAACAATGGATCCACGTTGATCCGGAACGGGCGGCGAAGGAAACACCCTTCGGCGGCGCAATCGCGCACGGGTTTCTGACGCTGTCACTGGCCAGCCGGTTTGCATACGATTGCTTTGACATGCTGCCGGGGCAGGTCATGGGGATCAACTACGGCATGAACAAACTGCGGTTCCTGATGCCGGTGCGGGCGGGGTCTCGGCTGCGGGGACGGTTCACGCTGCAAGAGGTCAAAGCCCGCAACGCGACAGACCTGTTGCGCACCAACACGCTGACAATCGAGATCGAAGGCAATGACACACCCGCACTTGTGGCGGAATGGCTGGGGCTGGCGGTTTTCAAAGACTGAACGGGCGCGCACCAGCACATCAAGCAGCGCGTTCGACACCCTGAACCACTGTTTGACCCCCTAGAAAGTGGGGCAACAGGGCCTCACTCCGCCCTATTGTTAACAAATTAGCAATAAAACCGCACAAACGAGCAAAACTGTTTATATTTCCCCTTAGCCTCCCGCCACCAACGTGGCAGGGACGAGGGAGTTAAACGGAGAACAATATGAGAAACTTACTCATAGCAGTCACCTTGCTGTTAACAGCGGGTGCTTTCTACTCGGCTAATAAGTTCAAGTCGGTAGAGATCGAGAATGATATCACGGCCCGCGTCACTGACGCGTTGATGGCCGAAAATGCAACCGACATCGGCATCGATGTTGACGGACGCCACGTGACCCTTTCGGGGATCGTGCATGACGAAGCCACCGAAGCGACCTATCTGCAAACCGCAGATGACACGCTTGGGGCGCTTGGGCCGATCGACGGGCTGACCTTTCAGGCCGACAACGGCTTTGTGAAAGTGATCAAATCCGCTGAAGGCATTTCATTGCGTGGCACGGTTCCTTCCGAGGAAGCCCGCGCCGCATTGGTGGCCAACGCGCAAGCCGCAACAGATGGCGCAGTGGATGACCAGCTGACCATCGCAGGCCCTGCCGCCGATTGGCAGGATGAAGCAGCATACGGTTTGACCCAGATGAGCGGGTTGACGCAAGGCACCTTGGTTGCAGCCGCGGGCAGCTTTGCCTTGTCGGGTATGACGGACAGTGACCCTACTGACGTCAACGCAGCCTTTGCAGACCGCGCCGGATGGGAAACATTCGTGTCCTCGTCCGCCGGCGAGGCTGATTTGTCCCAGCAGGTTGAGCAACTGACCAAGGACATTGCAGACCGCGATGCCAGCCTGTCCGAATTCAACGCGCTGATCACAGACCAAGGCGACACGATTTCGGGTCTCAATGATGAAATCAACGGACTGACGGCTGAACTGGACTCGGTTAAAACCAAAGCCGCAACCGCTGCGGCCCTTGCTGCAAATCTCAACACCAATATTGAAGACGGTGACGGCCGGATCGCTGCAATGCAGGGTCAAATCGACGGCTTGGAAGGTGATCTGGACAATGCAGGTACACTGGTAAGAGACCTCTCGAACCTGATTTCCGAACGCAACGGCCAGATCGAAGAACGCGATGCACAAATCGCTGATCTGACTGCAAACGTCACCGCCCGCGGCACCACAATCGAGCGTCTGAATGGCGATCTCGATACAATGGATGCCCGCATTGCAGAACTGGAAGAGCTGAACCAGTCGACCAAGGGCGAAGATGCAGCACGTATTGAAGCCTTGACCGCAGATGTCGCCGCACGTGACGCAACCATCGCGGCGAACAAGACAACCATCGATGCTTTGCTTGGCACCCTTAAGGATGACAATGCGAAGATCGCTGGCCTTCAGGCTGACGTGGCCGCGCGTGACGATACCATCAAACTGATGGAAGAGGCATTGGGCGAAACCATCGACGAAGGTGCTGCGCAAAGTGAAACCTTGCAATCGCAGATCAGTGACCTGAACGGAACGCTCAGCGATACCCAAGGTGAAGTTGCGGTTCTGTCGACCCAAGTGAAGCTGCGTGACAGCAAACTGGCAAGCTCGACCTCTCAGATCGCTGCTTTGACAGCTGCTGTCGGGACAAGCAAAGCCAATGCATCGTCCTTGCAAGGTCAGGTCAGCAAGCTGACAGGCATGGTGATCGAACGTGATGGCATCATTGCGGATCTGAAGGCGCGTCCTGCGGGAACCACTGTAGTATCAGCCGCCGCCGATCAATGCGCCGCGCAAGCGACCGCAGCCATGGAAGGCACACGCATCAACTTTGGCAGCGGCACCGCTCGGATCGACAACGCCTCCGTGGAGCTGTTGGAACGGTTGACCGGTATCGCACTGGCCTGTGTCAGCGATGACCTGTCGGTCGAAGTTGGCGGCCACACCGATGCGCAAGGATCGGATGCGGACAACCAACGGCTGTCTGAGGCACGGGCGCAAGCCATCGTCGCCTTCATGGCCGAGCGCGGTGTTCCAACGGCGGGTCTGACGGCTGTGGGCTACGGGGAAGACAACCCGATTGCTGACAACGCCACCTCAGCCGGACGGGCTCAGAATCGCCGCATCACATTTGACTGGCAGGCGCGCTAACTGCGCCTGTCCACCCACCAACATACTCAGACTTAGGAAAACGATATGTCTTATCTTGTGACACAAATGTTCCTCTACATGCTTGTAACCTTCCTGCTTGGCCTGTTCCTTGGCTGGCTGATCTGGCGCTACGGCAAGCCATCCATGCACGACTACGAAGCGATCCAATCAGAGCGCGACGCCCTGAAAAAAGAGCGTGACGACCTGACCGTCAATCTGGACGCAAGCCGCGCCCGCGCGACCGAGGACCGCAACGCTGTTGCCGGCCTGCGCGCCGACAAAATTGATCTGCAAAACAAACTGGACGGCATGGTCAACAAGCGCAACGCAATGCCCAAAGCAGCCGCCCCTGCCCCTGTGAAAGCCGCAGCGGTCGCAGCCCCCGTGGCCGCAGCAGCCTCTACCCGTAAAGCGAGCAAGCCCAAAGGCCTGACCGCAGCCCGTGGCGGCAAAGCCGATGATCTCAAAGAGATCAACGGCGTTGGCCCAGCCATGGAAAAGCTGTTGAACAAGCTTGGCTACTACCACTTCGATCAGGTCGCCGCCTGGACCAAATCCGAAGAAGCATGGGTTGACGACAACCTCGAAGGCTTCAAAGGACGGGTCAGCCGCGACAACTGGATCTCGCAGGCCAAAAAGCTGGCCAGAAAGTAAGCGACCAGACATAGAACGACCAAAGGCGGCCCTTCGACAGGGTCGCCTTTTTCTTTGGGCACGCGTAAACCTACCCGCAAAACGATACACGGAGACCACGCATGTCAGATAAAGTCGCTTTGATCACAGGGGCCGCGCGGGGCATCGGGCTGGCCACATCTCAGGTGCTGATCGAACAAGGCTGGCGGATCGCAATGGTCGACCGCGACGGGGACGAACTCCAATCAGCGGCGCGCACCCTGAACGCAGCCACACCGTTCGAATGCGACGTCTCCGATGAAGCCCAAGTCCGCGACATGGTGCAAAGCGTCACCAAAACCTTCGGACGGATCGACGCTGTGGTGAACAACGCAGGCGTTGCAGACTTCGGACCCATCGAGGAAACAGATTTCCAACGCTGGAAAACGGTGATGTCGACCAATCTGGACGGGGTCTTTCTGGTGTCACAAACCTGCATCCCGGAACTGCGCAAAACCAAAGGGGCCTTGGTCAACATCGGGTCGATCTCGGGGCTGCGGGCATCCACACTGCGGGTGGCCTACGGGACCTCCAAGGCAGCAGTGATCCAACTGACCAAACAACAGGCGGCAGAGCTGGG
This sequence comes from uncultured Sulfitobacter sp., assembly GCA_964636575.1. Lineage (GTDB taxonomy): Bacteria > Pseudomonadota > Alphaproteobacteria > Rhodobacterales > Rhodobacteraceae > CAZWSE01. The sequence continues at coordinate 24,970 of CAZWSE010000052.1, forward strand.
GGAATACGGCATCAGGGCGAACTGCGTCTGCCCGGGCCCTGTGCGCACGAAACTGGCAATGGCCGTGCATTCGCCGGAAATCATCGCCAGCTACCACGACGCAATCCCGCTGAACCGCTACGGCACGGAACGGGAAATCGCGGATGTGATCGCGTTTCTCTGCTCTGACAAGGCGAGCTATGTGACAGGGCAAGTCATCGCGTCCGACGGCGGGTTTGAAAGCACAGGCGTGGGGCTGCCCGCGCTGCGCGACACACCGGACTGACCCAAGCAGACCAGCCAATCCCCTACCCTGATCGCACATTTTCGCAGCGTTTTCAGGCATATGCCGTGCTTTCAATCGGCAAGTTTCAACCGATTGCCTAAAATGATCAGCAAGGTTTCGCCTGCCACAGCGTTCCGCACGGGATCGCTGGAAAAAGGTCCAAATCCTGCCATGTTCGGCCTGTTAGCTGACGACAAGAGCAATACAACACCACAGGCAAACACCCATGATGAACTTCTCAGATGCGCTTCGCACATGCTTGCGAGACAAATACGCCACCTTCCAGGGGCGCGCCACACGTGCGGAATACTGGTGGTTCAACCTGTTCTATTTCGGAGCCATCGCGCTTTGGATTGCAATCGTGGTGACATTTGCAGAAGTGGTCGGGCTGGCCTCGCGGGCAAATGTAACCTCGTCAGCCCCCTTTGTGATCATCGCGGCCACCTCGATTGGGCTGCTGATCTATCTGATTATCCCCTTCACATGCGTCACGGTGCGCCGGTTCCACGACTATAACCTGTCGGGGTGGTGGTATCTCGGGTTCATCGTTGCCGGTGCAGTCCCTGTCGTCGGATGGGCGGCCAATCTCGCTGTTATAGTGGTGGCATGCTTGAAAGGCACGCAAGGGCCGAACAAGTTTGGCAACGATCCCATGGGGTCAGGCGACGCGGAAATCTTTGCCTAAGAC
>CAZWSE010000053.1:0-24784 GCA_964636575.1 uncultured Sulfitobacter sp.
CGGCTGACCCCGTCTGCGCCCAATGTCCCCAAAATAGCGAGCGAGGCCTTGGCCCCTACCCCTTGCACCGATGTCAGCAAGCGATGCCATTCTTTTTCGACCAGCGTCGGAAACCCAAAGAGCTGCATCAGGTCCTCGCGCACAACGAGGTCTGTATAAAGGGCCACGGCCTGTCCGGTTGCAGGCAATGCCGCCATTGTCCGGTCAGAGCAATAGACAAGATAGCCTACCCCTTTTACATCCAGAAGAATGTGATCGGCGGCGCGGTATTCGATCCGGCCCGAAAGCTTTCCAATCATGCGGCCCCCTTGATGCGCGTGGCGAGCGCTTGGGCCGTGTTTGCGTGATGGGCGTGACAGATCGCGATGGCCAGCGCGTCGGTCGCATCTGCACTGTGCAGATCAACGCCGGGAAGTTGCATCTTAACCATATGCGCGACCTGCGCTTTGGCGGCATGCCCGACCCCGACCACGGCCTTTTTGACAGTGTTGGGTGCGTATTCACCGATGCTGAGACCTGCTTGGGCGGGCACAAGCATGGCGATCCCGCGCGCCTGTCCAAGTTTCAGGGTGCCTGCACCGTCTTTGTTGACGAATGTTTGTTCGACCGCCGCGGTGTCGGGGGCATAGTCCGCGACAATCTGGGTCAGTTGGAGGTGCAAAGCGACCAGTCGCGCGCCCAGATTCTGCCCTGCACCATCGCAGGTCCCGTTCGCCACGTGCACAATCTTGCTTCCGGAGACGTCAATCACGCCCCACCCCATGTGCCGCAGACCGGGATCAATCCCTAAAACCCGCATTATTACCCTCGATCTGCTCATTTTGTTGCTTTTTTGATGCATTAGCACGAAAGGCGAACATCCGCCAAGCGTTGAGTTCAAAATCGTGGAAATTGACGGTTTTGGGGCCTACTGCATCAAAGCGGTCCAAAATCGTCATCCCATAGCGAAATCGCGACAGATGCGACCATGATTTTGTCTATATTTAACCGCAGGTTAACCATGATTTCTGCTATGCAGCATTTGCATATGTCATATGCATTTTCGGCCCTTGCTCGGATCTAAACTTGAGCCTACATGCCCCATCAGAACAACGCTGAAAGTTTCAGCACTCACCCTAAAAGGACGATTAAAATGGCCGCATTCGATACATCGCGCACGTCTTACGGCGCACACGCAAACTCCGCCAAAATTGGTGGGTTCTTTTCTAACGCTGTTGCAAGCGTTGTTGCCTGGAACGACGCCCGCGTCACCCGCAACGCTTTGACCAGCCTGACCGACCGTGAATTGACCGACATTGGTTTGTCACGCGGCGACATCAACGCTGTTCTTGACCGCAAGATCACGCGCTAAGCCTTCCCTCCGTCGTGGCGCCGTTTGCGTCGCGGCGACATCCCCCAAGAAAAAGACCCGCCCTTCGTAATTGAAGCGCGGGTCTTTTTTACTGAAACGAGAGAGTTCGGGAGGTTTGGTATTCTGTTTAGATGTATGGATCCATCTTGCCTGCGATAAAGGCCGTCACAGGTTCGATCTGCATGACCCAAGCGCCACCTTTTTCAAAGACCGATCCAGCGTTCAACTGATCCACACGGTCTTGGTATGTCACCTCACCAAAGGAGGCCAACATGAAAGCTTTGAAAACAAAGAATGCGGCTGCCACAATCAACAGACCCTTGAACGGGAAGTTGATCTTGGCGCGTTTTGGCTTAACCACGATCAAACCATCGCTGCGCATTTTTGTTTTGTAACCACGGTCCATTGCGCGGTGTTTCCGGCCCAATTTGGACAGGCGTTTCTGAAAATCAATTTGACTATCAACCATAGCAACCTCTAACGCTAAGCCCCCACCGAACGTTGAGTAGTTTATGATTGTGAATTGTGGCGAAATTGCGGCACGGCGGCTTTCCGCCTATAATATTAAGGGTTAATTAAGGTTTTTTCTTAACCATTAGCGTCGTCCATTCAACAATCTCTTGGCTCTCTACAAGATTGAACCCGTTCTGTGCATAAACTGCCATGACATCGCCCGCTTGTTCGTTAAGAATTCCTGAAAGAATCGCATAGCCCCCGGGCTGCATGTTTGCCGCCATATCCGGCGCCAATGCAACAAGCGGACCTTTCAGGATATTGGCAAAGACCAGATCAAAGGGTGCGGCCGCTTTCAGGTCCGGATGATCAAACCCTGCGGCTTCGACGCAATGGATCCGGTTTTCCAACCCGTTGGCCGTCGCATTGGCCACAGCCACATCCACAGCCACCTGATCAATATCGCTGGCATAGACCTGATCGGGCCAGATCCGCGCCGCGCCCATTGCCAAAACCGCTGTTCCGCAGCCGATGTCCGCCACGCGTTTGCCGATGAACCCGTCATTCGCCAAAGTATCCAGCGCCCGCAGACATCCCAGCGTTGTCCCGTGGTGTCCTGTCCCGAAGGCCATGGCTGCCTCAATCAGCAAGGGTTCGCACCCTTCAGGCACTTTGTCCGCGTCATGGCTGCCATAGACAAAGAACCGCCCCGCCTCGACCGGTGACAATTCGCGCCGCACTTTGGCGACCCAATCGGTTTCAGGCAGTTCGGACACCACAAACGGTTTCGCCTCAAAGGCTGCCGCAAGAACCGCCAAAGCCGCCGCATCAGGTGTGTCGGTGAAATACCCCCCCACTTCCCAAAGGCCCGATCCGTCTTCCATTTCAAACACGCCGATGCCTGTGGGTTCAGGGGTCAGCCGTTCCATCGCCTCGCCCAGCGCTTCTGCGCCTTTTTGGCCGGTCAGTGTTGTCAGTGCAGTAAATGTGGGCATAGCGCTGTTCCTAGCTGTATGTACCCGCGCCCCTTAGGCAGGCTGCGGATTGGGGTCAAGATCAGCCTATTCAGCCAGCGTGATCCGCCCCTTGGCGAAAATGGTCTCATACCCTGGCACCGGATGCCGCGGGATCAGCAATGACAGGATCAAGGACACAAACGCCATGGCGGCTGCAATCGCAAAGACTGCTGAGGGTGAGACCAGCCACAAATACCCCAATCCGGCCGGCAAAAAGACCGCCGCGATATGGTTGATGGTAAAGGCGACCGCTGCGGTAGGTGCAATATCGCCGGGGTCTGCGATCTTTTGAAAGTAGGTTTTAATCGCCAAAGCCAGCGAGAAGAAGATGTTGTTCACGATGTAAAGGGCTGCAGCCACGCCTGCGCTCCATTCAAACCAATAAAGCCCGCCGTAAAGGACAAAGACCGTGGTCAGCCCGACATACTCAAAGGCCATGGCGTTGCGTTCCCCGAACAGATGCACAATGCGCCCCAAGGCAGGGGCCAAGACCATGTTCAGCGCAAGGGTGACCAGAAACAACTGCGCCAGTTGATCAACTTCGAACTGATATCGCTCCACCATCATAAAGGCCGCGAAGACCGTGAAAATCTGCCGCCGCGCGCCGGACATGAACTGAAGCGCATAATAAAGCCAGTACCGCCGCCGCAGGATCAGCCTCTTGATCTGGGGGTTCGGGGCCTCAAACTGGGGATAAGCGAAAAGCGCAAATCCGGCCATCACAGCGCAAAGCCCGCCAGAGACCAAAAACACCAAATTGTAACTCAGGCTTAACGGCTCCCACAGCAGATAGACGATAAAGTAAACCACCAGCGTCGCCGCAGACCCTGCCGCCAGCAAATACCCCATGACCTGAGGCGCGCGCTCTTTGGACAGCCACTGCAACTGCAAAGACTGGTTAACCGTCTCATAATAGTGAAACCCGATGGAACTGAGCATGGTGACGGTCAAAAGTCCGCCCATGCTGGGAAACCAGGCTGTGACAGCAGTGGCAACCCCCAGCAAAACCAATGACACCAATCCCAAAACCTGTTCGCGCATGAAGATGATGATGGCAATCACGCCAATGGCGAAAAAGCCGGGGATCTCGCGGACCGTGTGCAGCCAGCCAATGTCCGATCCATCAAAGCCCGCGGCCTCAATCACAAAATTGTTCAGCAAGGCAGACCATGTGGCATAGGCAATGGGCATGGCAGCGGCCATCAAAAACAGCAATGCTACGGGACGGCGCCAAGAGGGCAGCGTGGTCGCGTCTGCAAGATGCACAAGTCTGGTCATATCCGGCAGATACGCCCATTCGCCCCCCTTGGCGAGAGGCCCCCCTTCTTTGTTCTAAATAAATCCCCGCCGGAGGCTCCAGACCATGCAGTCCTTGAAACGCCGCTAGTAAAAGCTCTGCGGATCAATATCGACGGCCAAACGCAAATCGCCGCGCAGCTGAAACTGACGGATCCACGCCTGCAAAGCGTCCTGCAACGGGGCAGTCTTTTCGGCCTTCACCAACAAACGCACGCGATGGCGGCCCCGGACGCGGGCAATTGGGGCCGGTGCGGGGCCAAAGACCTGCGCGCCGATTTGGCGAAGCGGCACATCTTGCCGCGCCAGTGCATTGCCCAGATCAAAGACCTGCGCCACATCACTGCCGGACAGAATAATCCCTGCCATGCGGCCATAAGGGGGCACACCTGCATGTTCACGCTCGGACGCTTCCGCGGTCCAAAACCCTTCCTCATCGCCCGCCAAAATAGCGCGAATGACAGGATGCTCGGGCTGATAGGTCTGCAACAGGGCCTCTCCGGCTTTCTCTGCACGGCCTGCGCGGCCCGCAACTTGGCGCATCAATTGAAAGGTGCGCTCAGCCGCGCGCAGGTCTGATCCTTGCAGGCCCAAATCCGCATCAATGACCCCAACAAGTGTGAGGTTGGGGAAATTATGCCCCTTGGCCACAAGCTGCGTGCCAATAATGATGTCAGCGGCGCCTGCGCCGATGGCCTCTATCTCGGCTTTCAAAGCCCGCGCCGATCCGTACATATCAGAGGACAGCGTCGCAATCCGCGCGCCCTCAAACAGCGCTGTCGCCTCTTCGCCCAAACGCTCCACACCCGGGCCAACCGGGGCCAACCTGTCTTCGGCCTCGCAAGACGGGCAGACATCCGGCACGGGTTTGCTTTCGCCGCATTGGTGGCAAACCAGCCGCTTCAAAAACCGGTGCTCGACCAGCCGTGCATCACAATGATCGCACCCGATCTGATGACCACAGGCGCGGCACAGCGTAATCGGCGCATAGCCGCGGCGGTTTATAAAGAGCAATGATTGCTCGCCCCGTTCCAGCCGCGCCTCAACCGCCTTTTGCAGACTTGGGGATATCCACCGCGTACTGGGCAGGCTTTCCGTACGCATATCAAGCGCGCGCATCTGTGGCAGCACAGCTTCGCCAAAGCGCGAGGTCAGTTCCAGCTTGGTATATTTGCCCGCTTGCGCATTGGCCCAGCTTTCCAAACTTGGTGTGGCAGAGGCCAAAACCACCTGCGCCCCACAGATTGAGGCCCGCAGCACCGCCATATCGCGGGCATTGTATAAGACCCCGTCTTCTTGCTTGTAGGAACTGTCGTGTTCCTCATCGACCACGATCAGCCCAAGGTTCTGATAGGGCAAAAACAACGCAGACCGCGCTCCCACCACCAGTTGCGCCTGCCCTTGGCCCACCATTTTCCACGTGCGACGACGTTCTGTCATGGTGACACCTGAATGCCACTCAGCCGGTTTGGCCCCGAAACGCTCTTGCACGCGGGTCAGAAATTCAGCTGTCAATGCGATCTCAGGCAGGAGCACAAGCGCTTGTCGGCCCAACGCCAGCGTCTCGGCCACCGCTTCAAGATAGACCTCGGTCTTGCCCGATCCGGTGACCCCGCGCAGCAGTGTCGTGCCATAACGCTCAGATCGGACCGCGGCCTTCAAACTTGCCACGCCCGCAGCTTGATCATCGGTCAGGTCTTTGCCCGCCAGCGTAGGGTCCAAAGGCGCAAATGGCAGATCGCGCGGGCTGTCTTCTTCCGCGACGGCCCCTTGTTTGACCAAGCCTTTGACCACGGATGGCGTCACATCTGCATAGTCCGCCAGCTCTTTTAGGGTAAAGGACAGGCCACCATAGTCGCGCAGGGTGTCCAGAACGCGGGTGCGGGCCTCGGTCACGCGCGATGGCTCTGACGTGCCCAACCGATAGACTTTGCGCATCGAAGGCGGATCGCCCAAGCCCGGCGCGCGGGTCGCCAGCCGCAACATGGCCGTCAGCGGGGTCAACGTGTAAGCCGCCGCGCGTTCCAAAAAGCTGCGCATTTCAGCCCGCATCGGCGCCACATCCAGCACACGCATCACGGATCGGACCTTTTTGTAGTCGAAATCTCCTTTGCCCCTGCCCCAGACCACACCGATGACCTTGCGCGGCCCCAGCGGGACTTCGACAAATGCGCCGGTGGCACATCCCCCTTCGGGTGCTTTGTAGTCCAACAGCCGGTCGAGCGGTTGCGCGGTCAAAACTGCGACCAACGCCCCTTCATCGAAAAACTCAAGATCGGCCACTGTCTTGGCACCTTTCCAATCCACAGGGGTTTCAGCATCGCAGATCATCAGGTAAAGCCAAGGCAAACCGCAGCCAACCCATCAAAGGACCTCTGCCATGAAATTCTTCGTCGACACCGCTGAAATTGACGCCATCGCTGAACTTAACGATCTGGGCATGGTCGATGGGGTCACCACCAACCCCTCGCTTATCTTGAAGTCTGGCCGCGATATTCTGGAAGTGACCAAAGAAATCTGTGATCTGGTGGATGGGCCCGTCAGCGCCGAAGTCGTCGCCACCGAGGCCGACGCCATGATCGCCGAAGGCCGCAAGCTGGCCAAAATCGCCGACAATATCGCCGTCAAACTTCCCCTGACATGGGACGGCTTGAAGGCCTGTAAGGTGCTTTCCGGTGAAGGCCGTATGGTAAATGTCACACTTTGTTTTTCCGCCAACCAAGCCCTTCTGGCCGCGAAAGCAGGGGCCACATTTATCAGCCCCTTCATTGGCCGCTTGGACGACATCAACATCGACGGGATGGATCTGATCGCCGATATTCGCACTATTTATGACAATTTCGGCTTTGAAACCGAGATTTTGGCGGCCTCTATCCGGACCGTGAACCACATCACCCAAAGCGCTTTGATCGGTGCTGATGTCATCACCGCCCCGCCTGCCGTCATCAAGAAACTGGCCGATCACCCATTGACCGCATCGGGCTTGGAAACATTTTTGGCCGACTGGGCAAAAACAGGGCAGAAAATTCTTTAACCTCATGGTATAGCAGCCCAAAGAGTGTGAGGCGACTATGACGAGCGACGCAAAGATTGACGGGCAGGTGCGGGACACCATCCTGTCTCGACCTGATGTTATTCTGGATGATCAAGATGTGATGCAGGCCCTGATCGCCGCGAACGAGCGTGCGATGGGCGGCAATATCGTCGACTTGCGTTCTATCGCGATGGAACGCCTAGAGGCCCGCCTTGACCGCCTTGAGGACACCCACCGCAGCGTTATCGCCGCCGCCTATGAAAACCTTGCTGGCACCAACCAAATTCACCGTGCCGTCCTGCGCATGCTTGATCCGGTCGAGTTTGAAGTGTTCCTGCGCGATCTGGGCGGTGAAGTCGGAGACATCCTGCGGGTTGATGCGGTCAAACTTGTGCTCGAATCCGAACAAAACGATGAAGACCCTGTTGTACGCCGTTTGGGCGATGTCCTCAGCGTGGCCGAACCCGGCTTTGGTGAGCAGTACATTCTGCGTGGCGGCGCCTCCCAGCCCCGCCCCGTTGTTTTGCGCCACGTTCAAACGGCCGAGCCTTTGATCTACGGCCCCAACGCCGAATGGATCCGGTCCGAGGCCGTGTTAAAACTTGATTTCGGGTCTGCCAGCCTGCCCGGTCTGCTGGTCTTAGGCTCCGAGGACCCACACCGCTTTTCCCCGCAACAAGGCACCGATTTGCTCGGGTTCTTTGGGGGTGTGTTTGAACGCGCCATGCGGCGCTGGCTGTCTTGAGCAGCCTTTCCCCTGCCGCATCGAACGCGCTGGCCACATGGCTGGACGGACAAAAAGCACTCGCAGGGGCAGCCGATCATACCATCACCGCCTACCGGGGGGATGTGGTCGAATTTCTATCCTTTATGACCCTGCACAGTGGCCAAAGTCAGGGGCTGAAAGCCTTGGCGCGGATCACCGTGTCCGACATGCGGGCTTGGATGGCCCATATGCGCGGTCACGATGTGGGGCCTCGATCCTTGGCGCGCAAGCTCTCTGCTGTCAAATCCTTCTACCGATGGCTGGCCGAAAAAGAGGGTTATGAGCCGACGGCAGTCCTGTCGACACGCTCGCCCAAGTTTCAGAAAAAACTGCCGCGCCCATTGGCCGAAGATGCAGCGCGGGCGATGATTGACACGGTAGAGCTGCAAGCCCGCGACGGATGGGTGGCCGCCCGTGATATGGCGGTGGTCACCGTGCTTTACGGCTGCGGATTGCGCATTTCAGAAGCGCTCGGGCTGACCGGTGCAGACGCGCCCCTGCCCCCCGTCCTGCGGATCGTCGGCAAAGGCGGCAAAGAACGAATCGTGCCTGTGATCGAGGCCGCAAAGACGGCCGTGGATCGCTACGTCAAACTGTGCCCGCACGAGCTCGAACCAGACGCACCCCTGTTCAAAGGCATACGCGGAGGGGCTTTAAACCCGCGCGCAATCCAAAAGGTGATGGAACAAGCACGGCTGCAACTTGGGCTACCTGCCACAGCCACGCCGCATGCCATGCGACACAGCTTTGCAACGCATCTATTGTCTGCAGGCGGCGATCTGCGGTCGATACAAGAGCTTTTGGGACATGCATCGCTGTCAACAACACAGGCCTATACATCCGTCGACACAGCACGGCTCATGGAAGTCTACGACCGGACCCATCCCAAGGCCTAAACGCGCCCGCTTTACCCTTTGCAAAATACTCCCGCCGGAGGCAGCCCACAAAAATCAAGCGCGGGGCGATTGCGCAGGCTGGCTGAATGGTTCATGTAAAACCACATGACCGTCCGTCTCCGCGCCCTTCTCGTTCACCTGCTGACCGCCACAGGCGCTGTCTTTGCGATGCTGGCCATGCTGGCGGCAGTGGATCAAAAATGGGATCTGATGTTTTTGTGGCTGGTGGTCGCGTTCTTTGTGGACGGGATCGACGGGCCGCTGGCGCGCAAATATGACGTCAAAACCAATGCACCCGAATTCGACGGGGTCTTGCTGGATCTGATCATCGACTATCTGACCTATGTCTTTATTCCCGCATTCGCACTGTTCAAGTCCGGCCTGATGGACGGGTGGAGCGGTTGGGTCATGATCATCATCATCACCTTCGCAAGCGCCATGTATTTCGCAGATACGCGTATGAAAACAAAAGACAATTCGTTTTCAGGCTTTCCAGGGTGCTGGAACATGCTGGTGCTGGTACTCTTCGCGCTGGCTCCGCCGTGGTGGGTGTCTTTGGGGATTGTGACCGTTCTCGCAGTCGCCATGTTCCGCCCCATCAAATTCGTGCATCCCGTCCGCACAGAACGCTGGCGCAGTGTGACCTTGCCCATGGCTCTGGCCTGGACCTTCTTTGCGGGTTGGGCGGCTTGGGTCGATTTCCATCCCGAAAGCTGGGCGCATTGGGGGCTGGTTATCACCAGCTGTTACTTGCTGCTCGCAGGCGCAGTGCAACAAGCGCTGTATGACCGCGGCCAACCGCTTTAGATCAGCAGCCTTGAGCCCCTTACAAAAGCAGCCCTGAGCCGCTTGTATCAGTAGCCCTGCGCCTTTTATATCAGCAAACCCGCCGCCCCTTCGTGGCGCAGCAAAGCGACCTTGGTTTCCACCCCGCCCTTGCCCGAAAATCCGGTCAATCCCTTGGCCCCCATGACACGGTGGCAGGGTATAATCACAGGGATCGGATTGCCCCCACAGGCAGATCCCACCGCTTGGGCAGGTGCGCCCAGTGCTTTGGCGATGTCGCCGTAAGTGCAGGTGTCGCCAAACGGTATCGCCGCGATCTGAGCGCAGACGGCTTGTTGGAAGTCCGACCCCCTCACGCGCAGCGGCAGATCAAAACCTTGCAGGCGGCCTTGCGCGTAGGCCTTCAACTGACGCGCCGCCTCACGCAGCACTTCGGTCGGGGCCTCGTCAGGCAGGTCGTCCCAAGTCAACCGTTCAATAGCTCCCGCATCTTCATGCAGGGTCAAAGGGCCGAATTGGGTTTGAACGGTCAGGTGGGGCATGCACCGAATGCTAGAGTTTGCAGCCGCACACCCGCAACCCGAAAGTTGCGGATGTTTGATCTTGTGTAAGATGGGTCTTGACCCATCCTAGCCGAGCGCTGCGTCACACCGCCCGCAAACGCCTGCATGACTGTGCTGGCCCACGTCCGGCAAAATCTTCCAGCACCGTTGGCATTTGTCGCCGTCGGCTTTGGCGAAGACCACGGCCACATCAGAGACGTCTTCCAACCCGAAGGCACCGCTTGGGGCCGCGTCGGTGCTGACGGTGATGCCACTGGTGATGCATAGATCGTCAAAGCTGGTGGTCTCCAAAACAGCGGCGTCTTCAGCGGACACATAGACCGTCGGGGCGGCCTCTAGTGAAGAGCCGATGACCTTGTTCGTCCGCTCGACTTCCAGCGCCCCTGTTACCACGCGGCGCACGCGGCGCACGGTGGCCCATTTCGCAGCCAAAGCTTCATCGCGCCATGCGGTTGGCGTCTCTGGAATATCGACCAAATGCACTGAACTTCCCTCACCATCGAACCGTTCCAACCAGACCTCTTCCATCGTGAACACAAGGATCGGGGCCAGCCATGTGGTGAGCCTGTGGAACAGGATATCAAGCACTGTTCTAGCTGCACGGCGGCGGTCTGTGTTGCCATCGCAATAGAGCGCATCCTTGCGGATATCGAAGTAGAAGGCTGACAGGTCCACCGTCGCGAAGGTGAAGATCGCTTGGAACACCCCTTGGAAATCGAATCTGGCGTAACCGTCGCGGACCACCTCATCCAGCTCAGACACACGGTGCAGCACCCAGCGTTCCAGCTCTGGCATATCCGCAGGCTCAACCCGATCTGCATCGGTGAAATCGTTCAAAGACCCCAGCATATAGCGCATTGTGTTGCGCAAACGGCGGTAGCTGTCGGCCACCCCTTTCAGGATTTCATCTCCGATCCGCTGATCGTTGGTGTAGTCCGTCTGCGCCACCCAAAGCCGCAATATGTCGGCCCCGTATTGCTGCACGATCTTGTCGGGCACGATGGTGTTACCGATGGATTTGGACATCTTCATGCCCTTCGCATCCAGCGTAAATCCGTGGGTCACCACGTTCCGGTAAGGCGCCCGTCCATAGGTGCCACAGGACTGCAAAAGCGAGGAATGGAACCAGCCGCGGTGTTGGTCGGTGCCTTCCATATAGACATCTGCAATGCCGTCTTCGGTGCCATCTTCGCGGTCGCGCAGGGTAAAGGCATGGGTGGACCCGCTGTCAAACCAGACGTCCAAGATGTCAGTGACTTGGTCGTAGTCGTCGGGGTTCACGATGCCGCTTAAGAACCGCTCTTTCGCGCCGTCCTCATACCATGCATCTGCGCCTTCGGCTTCAAAGGCGTCTACAATGCGTGCGTTGACCTCTGCGTTGCGCAGTAGAAAGTCAGGATCAGTTGGCAGCAGCCCTTTCTTGGTAAAGCAGGTCAGCGGCACGCCCCAAGCCCGTTGACGGGACAGAACCCAATCGGGGCGCGCCTCCATCATCGCATGCAGACGGTTGCGGCCTGTCTTTGGCGTCCAGTTGACGTTGTCGATTTCCGTCAGCGCACGTTCGCGGATGGTCTTCCCATGGGTGTCCTGCCCGTCGCCCACCGGCTTGTCGATGGCTGCAAACCATTGCGGCGTGTTGCGGTAGATCACCGGCGCTTTGGACCGCCACGAATGGGGGTAGCTGTGCTTGATCTTGCCGCGCGCCAGCAAGCCACCGACCTCGGCCAGTTTATTGATAACGGCTGTGTTGGCTTCGCCTTCTTTGCCCTTGCGGTTGAGGATGTGTTTGCCGCCAAAAAAGGGCAGATCATCGCGGAACCGTCCGTCTTCGAGGACGTTGTAGGTGATGACCTGTTCCAGCATCCCAAGATCGCGGTAGAGGTCGTATTCTTCCAGCCCGTGCGAGGGCGCGCAATGCACAAACCCTGTGCCTTCGGTGTCGGTCACGAACTCAGCCGCGCGGAAATCACGGATGTCGTCCCATTCGCCGTTGGACCCTTCGGTGCCTGCAAGCGGGTGTTGAAGCTTGATCTTCGCCAGATCATCGTTCGAGATGTCGCACAAGCGACGGTACATATCGGGTTCCAGGCGTGCGCGGCCAAGCACGTCCTCGGCCAATCCGTCTGCCAAGATGTAGCGATCCCCGATGTTCAGCCAACATTCCTCTGGCCGGCCTGTGACTTCGTAGAGCCCGTAAGAGATGTTTTCTCCGTAGACGACGGCCTTGTTCGACGGCATCGTCCAAGGTGTTGTTGTCCAGATCACAACCTGCGCGCTGTCGAGTGTGTCGTCGCCTGTGCCCACGACCTTGAACTTCACCCAAATCGTGAAGCTGTCTTTGTCGTGGTATTCGACCTCGGCTTCGGCCAGTGCGGTTTGCTCAATCGGTGACCACATCACAGGCTTAGAGCCTTGGTAGAGCGTGCCGTTCATCAAGAACTTCATGAATTCTTCCGCGATGACCCGTTCTGCGTGGAAATCCATTGTGAGGTACGGGTTTTCCCAGTTGCCAGTCACACCAAGCCGTTTGAATTCGTCGCGCTGGATGTCGACCCAGCCTGCTGCGAAATCGCGACATTCGCGGCGGAATTCATTGATCGGCACGTCGTCTTTGTTGCGCCCCTTTTTGCGGTATTCTTCTTCGATTTTCCACTCGATCGGTAGGCCGTGGCAATCCCAGCCCGGAATGTATTTGGAATCGTAGCCCAGCATCTGGTGGCTGCGCACGATGATGTCTTTGATGGTCTTGTTCAGCGCATGCCCGATGTGCAGGTGCCCGTTTGCGTAGGGAGGGCCATCGTGCAGGGTGAACGGCGTGCGGCCCTGTTTTTCGCGCAAGCGATCATAAACGCCGATCTGCGCCCAGCGTGCCAGCCAATCGGGTTCGCGTTTGGGCAGCCCTGCGCGCATCGGGAAATCCGTTTTCGGCAGGTTCAGCGTGTCTTTGTATTCGTTCTTCGGGGTGTCAGCGCACATGGGTGGCGTCCTCATCAGGTCTGAGTATTTGTAAAAGGGTAAAGGAGGGGCGGTGCGAGAGGCTCAAACACCTTGGCCCGGCGTCTCATTGGATCAGAGCGCCGGGGATATAATTCGGATGATTATGCTCATGTGCATGGTCATGGCCCCCCGTATAGCGATGCAGCAAGACAGGGTCTAGTGTCGCATTGCGTTGATCTTGCAGGCTTTGTACCTGTTGGCCCATGAAACTTGATATTGCCATTGCAGGGGCTGGAATTGGCGGATTGGCCTGTGCTGCTTTGCTGTCCGCCCGTGGTCACCGCGTGACCGTTTACGACCAGTTTGACGCCCCCCGTCCGGTTGGGTCAGGCTTGGTTATTCAGCCTGTCGGTCTGGAGGTTCTGGATGCCATTGGTGCAGGTGACGCGGCACGGTCTAAAGGCAACCGCATTGCCCGTATGTTGGGCCATGAATGCGAGGGCGGTCGTCGTGTTCTTGATGTGACCTATGACCGGTCTGGCACAGGCGCTGTTTTCGGGTTGGCCATTCACCGCGCCAGTTTGTTTGACGCCGTTTTGCAGGCCGCGCGTGCTGCGGGGGCCTGTTTGGTTCCAAGCCACCGCGTTGCGCGTGTTGAAAGCGGGCATGTTCACTTTGAAGGCGGCGCTGTGTCCGACCGATTTGATCTGGTTGTAGATGCCACCGGTGCGGGCAGTGATCTATCTGCGATTGAAACCAAACCCCTGCCCTATGGCGCGATCTGGAGCACTGTGCCTTGGCCTGATGCCACTGATTTGCCTATGGACCAACTGTCGCAAACCTATCGTCGTGCCGACCGGATGATCGGTGCTTTGCCCTGCGGGACGTTGCCCGGATCAGACCAGCCGCAGGCGGCGATTTTCTGGTCCATGCCCCAAGATGCCCATGAAGCTTGGTTGGCCCGTCCATTGGCGGATTGGAAGGCCGAGGCCACAGCGCTTTGGCCCGCATTTGCCCCGTTTCTTGAGACCATCACATCCCACGACCAGATGACCATGGCCCGCTATGCCCATGGCACCCTGCGCAAACCGTTTGGCGACCGCTTGGCCATAATCGGCGACAGTGCCCATCGCGCCAGCCCGCAGCTGGGTCAGGGGGCGAACATGGCGCTGTTGGATGCAATGGCACTGGCGCAGGCCCTGACTTATGAGGCAAATATTCAGGTCGCGTTGTTGAACTATGCCCGCGCCCGTCGCTGGCATGTCTGGACCTATCAGGCGATGTCTTGGGCCTTCACCCCGCAGTACCAGTCGGATTCCAAATGGCTGCCAAAGCTAAGGGACCGCGTGCTGTTTCCAGCCAGCCAGATCCCTCCTGTCCCGCGTGTTCTGACACGGTTGGTTTGTGGAACATTGTTGCCGCCGCTTGGTTCACTTTCCCTTCGCTGAGGGGAACAACCCGGTCAGCGCGTTTTTGACCAACCCCCTGACTGAGGGGCGTTTTTTGGGGCCGAAGGGCAATGGGCGGCAGACCTCCATCGCGGCGACACCGACACGGGCTGTGAGTGCGCCGTTGACCATGCCTTCGCCAAAGCGACGCGACAGCTTGCCCAAGATCGACCCGCCCAAGAAAGGTTCCAACATGTCGTCCCCCACGGCCACGGCCCCTGTTGCCACAAGATGGCTGAGAACCGCACGGGTCAGCCGCCAACTGCCCAAAAACCCTGACCGTCCGCCATAGATTTCAGCGATCCGCCGGATCATGCGCAGGTTCGCGGTCAGGGCGGCGGCCACATCGGCCAAGGCGATGGGCACAAGCGCTGTCACCGTTGCGACCTGCCTGCTGGCGGCTTCTATTTCGCGCATTGCGGCTTGGTCCAGCGGGCCAAGGACTTCGGTTTCAGCCAAGCCGAGCAAGGCGGCCGCATCAAACATATCGCCTTCGCGTTCAGACAGGTTTTGCCGACCCCATCTGGTGTCTTCGCGGCCCTTGTAAAATGCCTTGATCTGGCCCGTGACGGCCTTGGCGTCGGCGAGGTTCTCAGATGCTGCAGCCTCGGTCGCGGCGTGTCTGAGCGTATCGATCCGCCCAAGCCGTCCGAACGCCGCCAACTCGCGCAGGGCGATGACCAGAAGCACCAACAGGAAGGCTGCAAAAAGCGCTGTGACAGCATAGCCAAGGATCGGCGCGCGGGTGATAAGCCCTGTCACAAAATCCCATGCCGCGATTGAGACAAGCGCCCCGATCAAGGCTGCCAAAAGCCCCCAAAACCAACGCATCAACCGCGACGGTTTGCGCGCTGCCAGCCGCGCAGCAGTTTGCATGGCTTGGCCCGTAGGCGCGACAGGGGTGACGTCTGGCACGGGGGCTGCATCCGCGACTTTGGGCGTGTCTTTGGGCTTGGTGTCTTCGAGATCAAACAGAACGGGGCCTTTGCTCATGCGGCTGTTTCCTTGTGCCATTCGTATTGAATGTCGGGCAGCTGTTCGTCGTTGGCTGCCCCTTGGGTGCGCTGGATTTCAGTGAAACCGTGGCGTTCATAGAACCGCTGCGCGCCGTCGTTGGCTTGAAAGGTCCAAAGCTGAAGACGGGGGCTTTGCGCTTTGAGGTGATTGAGAAGCACCTGCCCTACCCCGCTGCTGCGTGCAGATTGCGTGACATAGACAGCATTCAAGTCAGACCCGTTCAAGGCCGCAAAGCCGACAACTGTTTTGCCCCGCTCCGCCACTGTGACCCAGCCGCGATCAATGATGTGCTTGGCATGGGCCAAGTCTTCGGCGGGGGTATGAATGCGCGGCATCCAAGGGGTTGTATCGACGAACTCGCCCAAGATGCCTGCAACCGCCAGCGCGTCAAACGGTTTTGCCTTCCTCAAGGTTGTCATAGCCGGTCCCCGATTAGAAACTGGGCCGCTTTATCGAGCCTGATATGCGGCGGGCCTTCGCCCGGTTTCAATGTCAAAGGTGCAGGCGCAAAGGACATGATTTGGTAGTCCGCATCGAGCCATTTTTCGGCCCCGTCCCGCGCAGGTGTCAGCAGATGCGACGGGTCATCGGGTAGCTCTCCGGGGTAGAAGGCGGCCTGTTTGCCACTGTCGAGCAGCGTTCCGCGCACCACGTCCAAATCAGTGCCGTTGTGATCGCGGGTTTCTTCGACGGTGGCCCGCAGGCTTGCTATCGCCATCGCGGCGGTGTCTGCCCCTGCAAAGCGGGCTTTGTCGCGGGCTTCGCGGGTCAAAGCCTCCATGATTGCGGTCATGCGTTTGTGTTGGCGATGGTGCAAATGGTCGGCCTTGGTGGCGGCGAACAAAATCCGTTCTACCCGCTTGCCGCGCAGAAGCTGGGTTAGAAAGGCATTGCGACCGGGGCGAAAGGCGCCAAGTAGATCGGCCATCGCGGTGCGCATATCCTCGACCGCTTCCGGGCCTTTGTGAATCGCGCCGAGGGCATCGACCAAGACGACCTGCCTGTCGATCCGCGCGAAATGATCTCGAAAGAAGGGTTTGACGACGCGGGATTTGTAAGCTTCAAACCGGCGTTCCATCTCGCGGCGCAAGGACCGTCGGGGGCTGTCTGTTTTGGGCAGCGGCGCAAAGGTCAGCACAGGCGATCCGGCCAGATCACCGGGCATCAGGAACCGACCAGGGGTGCAATCATAGAACCCGTCTTTGCGCGAGGCATGCAGGTATTCTGTGTAGCTTGCTGCCAAATCTTGCGCCACGACTTCATCCAAACGTGCAGACGGATCAATGCCTTGCAAGATGTCGTTAAAGCGCTTCGCTTGGCTGCGTTTGCTCACACGGGCCAGTGTTTGCGTCGACCATTCGTCATAGGTTTTATCCAACAGCCCCAGATCGAGAAGCCATTCGCCGGGGTAGTCCACGATGTCGATATGTACCGTGCGCGGGCCTTGCAAGCCAGACAGCAGCCCGTTTGGTTTCACCTTCAGAGACAACCGCAATTCTGAAATTGCACGCGTGCTTTCAGGCCAATGCGGTTTGGCGGCGGTCAATGCGGCAAGATGGGTTTCATAGTCGAACCGTGGCATCGTGTCGTCAGGTTGCGGCTGCAAGTAGGCCGCTGAAATGCGCCCTTCGGCGGCGGCGATCAGTTGTGGCATCCGCCCCTGATCCAGCAGATTGGCCACCAGTGAAGTGATAAACACCGTCTTGCCAGAGCGTGCCAGCCCCGTAACCCCAAGTCGGACCACAGGTTCAAAGAACGTCTCATTGACCGTGTCTTGTACATTTTCAACAGCCCGAAGCGCGCTGTCGGCAATCGTTGAAATGACCAAAGTGGCCCCCTGCTCGTTACCCTCGGCCCCAAGATAGGCGCGGGCGGCGACCGTTACCAGAGCCATTGAACAGGCTGCCCCCTTCCGCTAGGAGGCGGATCATGCCCAGATACGCGCTTAAAGTTGAATATAACGGTGGTCCTTATGTCGGGTGGCAGCGCCAGACCGATCTGACAACCGTGCAGGGCGAGATTGAAAAAGCCTTGGCCAAGCTGGAACCCGCAGAGCATAAGATTGCTGCGGCCGGTCGCACCGATCGCGGCGTGCATGCCTTAGGTCAAGTGGCCCATTGCGATCTGGACCAAGACTGGAACCCGTTTCGCTTGTCTGAGGCGTTGAATTACCACCTGAAGCCTAATCCGATTGCCATTGTCGGCTGTGCCGCCGTTGCGGATGACTTTCATGCCCGGTTCTGGGCACAGGACCGACGGTATTTGTACCGGATTTTGCCCCGTCGTGCGCCCGCAACGGTACGCGCGGGTTTTGTCTGGCAAGTCTCAAGCCCATTGGACATTCCCGCCATGCAAGCCGCCGCGGATGTGTTGATTGGCAACCATGATTTCACGACCTTCAGGTCCACCATTTGCCAATCCAAAAGCCCCGTCAAAACGCTTGATCTGCTGGATATCGAGCAGGTTGACGATGAAATTCATTTCCACGTTCAAGCGCGGTCGTTCCTGCACAATCAGGTGCGCAGCTTTGTCGGCACGCTGGAAGGCATTGGCCGCAAGGGCAAGCCCCCACAGGTCATGCAGGATGCCTTGGATGCGCGGGATCGGTCTGCCTGCGGGCCTGTTGCGCCCTCGGACGGGTTGTACTTGGAAAACGTCAGCTATGACGTTGATCCCTTCACCTAATCGTTGTCGGTCAACCCCGCACCGGCCCCTGAAAGGCGAGATGCCTCAGAGGCTGGCACGTATGTTTTGGCGGCCCACGTTTCTAGTTGCGCCCAAAGTGCGTCCGGCACAGTTTGCGGGCCTGTTGCGGGTGTCATGGGCGGGTTCGAGGACAGATGCAAAACCCCGTCTTTAAAATCAAAGGTCAACCCTTGTGCGGCGGCCAAGCAATTCAAAGCAGTCATTGAAGTCTTGGCGGGCGGCGGCGCGGGGCTCCCTGTAATGGCGTCATCGATAGCGGCTTGCGCCTCGGTACATGCGCCATCAATAAGATGAGCGACTTCCTGCAAAGCGTTGCTTTCAATAAAGAAAGGTACGGCACGCGCCAAGTCTTCGCCGACTCCTAAAGGCACACCTGCACCCCGTGCAGCTTTCAGGACCATCCCTTGGATTTCGTTGATCGAGCGTTTCATGACATCCCGAAGGACGGCAGCCACCAGTCATCTGCGCGGTGCAATTCGTCCCAAAGGGGTGCACCCTGTGCCAGTGTGATGCGCGTCCAACGGTCGGATTTTGGATCGAACTTTGCGGCCCCGAAATAGGACAGTTTGCAGCGCAGCATGTCGATGGGGCGGCAGGTGTCGGCGATCAGATTATCGCGGATTTCGGCGTAGGGATGATGCGCAAGCGCCTGCACGCGGCGCAGGGCAAAACGGTGTTCGGGGTGGAGTTTTAAGAACGCCGCAACAGTGCCGCTTGCGCCGTCCAACGCTGCATCAAGAGCCTTTACCGACCGCGCCACGTCAAGCGGGCTTTCCAGATCGGCGCCTTCTTCTTCAAAACGGTTGCCCAAGCGCGGTTCCAGCTTTTCCTCTGAGACGTACCAAAACTGTGCGCAGTTCTTTCGGTCATTGTAGTCGCGGGCCACAGCCCAATCCCAATCGCGGGCGATCAGGCTTTGCACTTCGGCCAGATCCATCGCCGGATCAAGGCGCGGCTCAAACGGGGTTGCCATACAATCGGTCAACCCGTCCACCAGATCACCAAAGGGTTCGATCACGAAGCTTGCGACCAGTTCTTGCAGATCAAGGCTTCCCTGCTGGCTGGCCTCGACCAATGCGTTGATCGGATAGGCGTCGGCCATCGCCTCGGGTGTCATCAAACCCACCAACTGCGGCCATTCGTGGCGCAGTGTTTGGATTGCGCTTTGCGCGTCCGGGTCGGGCACGTTCCATTCGGACAGATGCTCGGCCACCCGCTCCGCCAGCGTATAAAGGCGCGCAATTTGAGTGTGATCGAGGTATTCAACCCCCCGCACCCGCGCCAGCGCCGTTTCCCGCACCTGCATCCAAGCGTCGAGCAAGAGCGGATGCGACACCAAAAAGGGTGCCATGCCAAGTCCGGTCGAATTGCCAATGCCAAGGTGGCGTTTCAGCTTGGGATCAAGTGTGCCACCGCCCACATATTCGACCAAATCATGGGTGAAGCCACGGATCAGCCAGACGGTCAGCATTTCCGCCATGAAGGGGCCGGACAGCCCCGGTCTTTCCATAATCCGCCCACGGTCTGCGATGCCAAATTTGCCGTTGCCGTAGACGGCAGTGGTGCGCATCAGATAGCCCACTTGGCCGATGAGACCCGCGTCGGGTTGCTGGCCTGATTTCAACGCCTCAATCACATGAGCAAAAAGCCGTACAGATTTGTTTGCGCGGGACAAAACCAGATCACGCTCGGTAAACCGTGCCGCTTCTTGCTTTGGGGCAGCTGTACAAATGCGCTCGATTTCAGCTGCATCGGGCACCCCGTCATACAGCACATAAGCGGTGTCCCAAGCGGTCGCGATCACGCGGTCGGTGCGCATGTCGTCGGGCAGATCGGTCGACACGGCGACAAGGCTGTAAGTGTGCCCGCCAAGATCAACACTATAGACCGCATGGCCGAACCCATCGGCGTCCATGTTCCAGACCGGCCTTGTGACTTTGGCCTGCTCATCCCGCAGCCGCCGCAAAAGCGTTGGCAGGAAAGACAGCCGTGTCGGGAAAGACGCGCCCATCCGTTTGAGCCGCATGACCTCGCGCGGGGAGCGGGGCGGAAATGTCAGTTTCTCGGGGAAGTCCTTCATGATTGGGCCTCAAAACTGTCGGCATAGAACCGGTGCCAGTTGCCGCCCATGATCCCGTCGACATCCGCCACTGATAACCCCGCGTCCAGCAGCCCTTGCCGAATGTTTCCGAAATCGCGGTTGTCGTTGAACCATGTTGGCATGGGCGGGAAACCCGCATTGCTGGCAGAGCCTTCGCCATAGTCTATCACCTTGGACCAGCGCCCAACGCGCATCCATTCCACGATGCTGTCCGGCTGGTCTTGGCACAGGTCTGTTCCAATCCCCAGATGCTGCGCCCCGTAGCGCGATGCGGCCTCGGCGATCATGCCGCAAAAGCCTTCAAGCGTGCAGTCGCTGCCCCCGTCCAGATGATGCGGGTAAACTGAAAAGCCAAGCATCCCGCCCGCCGCTGTCAAAGCCTTCAAAACGGTGTCTGATTTGTTGCGCAGCGCCGCGTGCCACCAATGGGGGTTGGCATGAGTGATGGCGATGGGGCGGGTCGAATGGTCAATTGCCTCTAACGTTGACCGCTCGCCCGAATGAGACATATCCACGACCATCCCGACGCGGTTCATTTCCGTCACCACCTGTTTGCCCATGCGGGTCAGGCCGGTGTCGTCGTCCTCATAACACCCCGTCGCGAGCAAGGACTGGTTGTTGTAGGTCAGTTGCATGAACCGGATGCCAAGTTGATGGCAAATCTCAACCAAGCCGATATCGTCTTCAATGGGGCTGGGGTTTTGAAACCCGAAGAAGATCGCAGTGCGGCCGGTGTCTTGGGCACGGGTCACATCTGCGGCTGTGCTGCCTTTGAAGATCAAATCGGGATGGGCTTCGAACCAGCGGTTCCACTGTTCGAGGTTCAGCACCATCTCACGAAAGCTCTCGTGATAGGCGATTGTCACATGCACCGCATCCACGCCCCCTGCCCGCATCTGTTCAAAGACTTTGGGAGAGAAATTGGCGTATTGCAGGTTGTCTATCAAAGGCGATGTCATGGGCGCAGTAGTGCACATTGCACCGCTTTTGCACAATTGATTTTCCGACAGTTTTGCGGACAATTGGGACATTCATCGCGCCTCAAACGCCGCGCCTGCAATCGGCAGCATTGTAACACTTTGCCATAGAATGACCGCCCAAAGCCCCATTCCGCTGCATAACCTTCGACAGAGCGATCTCTGTTTTGTTAACCTTTTCGCAAAACAAGACAAAAAGCAGATTTGAGGAGAGCAGGACATGCCAGTCGTTTCAGACTTCGAAGGTGGTGTTGGGGTAGATGGGTGGACGTCGTTTGGTGGCGGCACGCTGGCTTCAGCCACGGATGGGCTGCGTACAGTCCTGCAAACCACGGACACCAACGCAAACAGCGATCATACGCTCGTCGCTCCATCCAAGTTTCTGGGCGACCAGGACGAATATTTTGACGGGACGTTGTCCTTTGACATGCGCGTGCTTGATGGGAACGGCGACCGCGAAGGCACGGATGTGTTTTTCTTCGGCGGTGTCGGCAACGGCGCCCCGCGTGCGATGGTTTATGAGATCACGGTGCTGCCGTCTTCGGACTGGACGACATACACCATTGATCTGAACGAGACTGCAAACTGGCGGTCTTCCACAGGTGCCCTTCTGTCAGAAGCTGAGATCGAAAATACTCTGCGCAATATCACCACCTTTGGTATTCGCACCGATTGGGGCGCGGGCTCGGGCGATCAAACCCAGATCGACAATATCCGCTTTGACACTGGCACCCGTGAGACAAGCAATGCCACCACGATCACCAGCGGCGATTTTTCGGGATTTGGCTTTGTTGGTCCGGTGGCGGATTTGGGTGTGGTCACAACCACGCAATCCGCGATCCTTGGCACGGATTACTTTGGATATGCAGACTATCAGGAACAGGACAATGACCCCCTTGGCCATTACACCCTTCCAGGCCGATATCTGGGCGACAAGACAGCCTTCTATGGCGGGTCCCTAACATGGCAGATTGGCCATTCACAGTCTGATCCGGCCACCCAAGAAGATGATGTGATCCTGATCGGTGACGGGCGCGAGCTCAGCTTTAACGTCAACTCCGGCACCCTGTCGGGCTTTCGCACGCGATCGGTTGAGCTGTCAGAGGCGGGGTGGATCAATGTCGAAACCGGCAATGCCGCCACAGAAAGCGAGATGCGCGATACGCTGGAAGATCTCGATCAGATCTGGATCAGGGGGTATCAGGGCGGCACGGGCGACTTTGGCGGCATCAAAGAGGTCATCATGGAGGTCGCCCCTGCCCCCACAATCACCGTGCGCAACGACATCGGAACCGTCATCGACGAAGGTCGCAGCCTGCGTGACGCTTTGACCGCCGCGACCGAGGGCAGCACAATCACAATGGCATCCT
This sequence comes from uncultured Sulfitobacter sp., assembly GCA_964636575.1. Classification (GTDB taxonomy): domain Bacteria; phylum Pseudomonadota; class Alphaproteobacteria; order Rhodobacterales; family Rhodobacteraceae; genus CAZWSE01. The sequence goes on from CAZWSE010000053.1 coordinate 22,718, forward strand.
TGTCGACCGATGGTGGCGGTTGGACCCCACCGGGCAGTGTCAGCCCGCTCAATTCATTCGTTGGCACCGTGTCAGCTGATGCCATCACGATGGTTTTCGATTTTCCGGTTCTGGCCAGTTGGACACTTGGCACAGGTGTCGACAGTTTTACCGCAACAGGTGACATTGAAAACGATGTAAATGGCAACGCCCGCGACAACGTCTTCTATGGCGGATCGCGCGACCAGTTTTTTGATGCGAATGTCGGCAACGACACCTTTGTCATCGACACCTCTGGCGAGGGCACCCATACGTTTGAAGGCGACGGCGGGACTGACACGATTACTTTCGTCAATTCCACCCAAGGCATCAGCATGAACATGGCCACGGGCGAAGGAACCTCGGGCAATGCCACGATCATTCTCGATCAGGTTGAGAACGTCACAGGATCAATCTTTGGCGATTACTTGGTCATGGATGGCGCCGACAACCGTATTCGCACGCTGGGTGACTACGACTGGGTCGTGGGCAGCGACGGGGCCGATTACTACGACGGCGGCAACGGGCGCGATATGATTTCGTATCAGAACGCGAGCGCGGGCGTGACCGTTGATCTCGGCATCCAGCGCGGCACAGGCGGGCAAGCCGACGGCGATCGCTATGTCAGCGTCGAGCGTGTGACAGGGTCAGGCCATGCCGACCTGTTCTACGGCGGCGACGGCCAAGAAGATTTTCGGGGCCTCGGTGGCTACGATTGGTTCAACGGCTCCGGCGGCGGCAAAGACCGCTATGACGGCGGGTCGGGGCTGGATACGGTGTCCTACGCCAGCTCGACGGCTGGAGTTTCGGCGTCATTGATCGCTGAAAAAGGCTTTGCGGGAGACGCAGCGCGCGACCTTTACACTTCTATTGAGAACCTGACGGGCAGCAACTTTGATGACATCCTGACAGGCGACAACGGCCGCAACGTGCTGCGCGGGTTCTATGGCGAAGACGAGTTGCGCGGCAACGGCGGCGTGGACCGGATCACAGGCGGCGGGTCGGATGACTTGATCGACGGCGGGTCAGGCTGGGACTACGCGTTCTTTTCCGGCAACCAGTCGGAATACGATATCTACGAAGTTGGCAATGCGACCATCGTGGACCGTATTCTGGCAGGCGGCGATGGTCGTGATGAGCTTTACAACATCGAGGTTCTGGTCTTCGCGGATGGGGATGTGTTTTTGTAAGCAACTCTTTTGAGTCAAGCTTCATGCTCCATGGCGCAACGTCTTTTCGATGCGCCATACTATCGCCCCAAAGGGGTGTGATGATCTCGATCTCAACCGAAAAATGCATCGATCACCATAGGTTATGAAGCCAAGAGTATGACGACCTATTCTATCAAGACCTACACCCACGTCTATGACAGCAGCTTGAATGTACAGGCGACGCATGAGGCGGAGTATATAGGCTTGGTTTACGTGACCATGGCTGAAGACCAGACGACTGCTGTGATTGAACCGGACCGCAGGTTTCTTGACGGCACGCCTTTCACTTGGAAGAACGTGTTTGAAACAGCACACTTTGATACGGGCAATGAAACCATTGACCTGAGCCGCGATGGCTGGCTGCCGCTGGATATGCGGGCATTTTCCATCAACATTGATGGTCAGACATATACCAAGCTCCGACTTTCAGTTGAGCATTACGATTATGAAGGTGTTGTAAACTCCGACTACCTAGCTGTCGCCACAGAATTTCTTGTTGATTACCCTGCTTGGAATCAGATCTCATTTCCGACCGAGGCAGCATTGTTGCTACAGCCCGATGTACAAACTTACTTGATTGATGACTCATCTAGTTCTCATTCGTTTCCGCTTACCGCCCCTTTCCAGTTTGTCAGTGAAAACGATACCATCATCGGCACCGACACCTTTGACTGGCTGCACGCGGGGCTTGGCAATGACGCCATCGACCTGGGCAATGGCACAGATACATATAGCCTTGTGCGCATGACGGAAGGTGCGACCGCCAGTCTTGAAACGGGAACCGCAACAATCGGCGCCCTGACCAAAACCTTGACCAACGTCGAAAACATCACAGGAA
>CAZWSE010000054.1:0-2879 GCA_964636575.1 uncultured Sulfitobacter sp.
CCAACCCCACCAACACGCACTGCATCACAAACGAGGCGCTACGGCCCTCCAACATGTTGCAAAAACTGGCAAAACTAAAAGAGCAGGCAGACGAGTTCCTATCGGACGACGGGGCCCCGGAGGTCGAGGATCAAACAGACCCTACCCGCGAATAGGCAACGTCCGCTAACCATTTGTTAACGCAACGGTTTCGCCGCGAAACCTCCCCACCCCACTTGCGCCCGCCCCCAAGGCCTGCTACGCAACACACGGGATAAGAAGCGTTTTCAGTGAGGTTCCAGTATGGTTGCCGCGCCAACAGCCATTTTTCAAATCGGCTCGCCCTTCGATGGCAGCGACCTCCTGATATGGTCCCTTCGCAAAAACGAAGACCTTCTCACTAAAAAGAAAATCGCCGTTCCCCGCCCCAAATTTTATCGCAACCAACTCGCTGATTTAGCAGAAGATCTCCAAGGCGAACCGGCCCCGAAAGAAGACCAGGAACAGTTCCTCTATACCGGTAATCCAGCGCGGGTTTTGTTTACGGATCCTGAGATGATCGGCCCTCCTCGAGCTGTATTTGCCGGGGGTGGTTTCTTTCAGCACGCGGCCCTCAAACCGACCTGGACGCGGCACCTTTTCCCCGAAGCCAAGGCACTGTTTTTGATGGGAATTTGCAATCCAGCGACCCTCATCGCGGATATGGTGAAGGCTGGGACATTCGGGCCCTATGGCTCCATTGTCGGGGGTGCGGACGTGTTCAATTTGCACTGGTCCAAGGTGATTGAGCGGATCAAAGAGGCCAATCCGGATGTGCCGCTCGTGATCTGGACGAAAGAGGAAAGCGCATACGTTTGGCCGGATGTTTTGCGAGTGATCCTTGGGGTTCAGCGGGGGGTGCCGCTCAAAGGGACCCTTGACCCTTTAGAGCCGATCCTGAAACCCGCCGCGTTCAAACGCGCTGAGGCTTATATCGAAGAACATCCGAACCTGCCCAAGTCGACCTATCACAAGGTTCTGGATGTTTTCATCGACAAATCATCCCGCAAAAGTGCTGCAACGCAGCAGATCAAGCTGCCGGGGTGGACGGATCAGACGCTGGAGACAGTCACGCTCGCTTATGAAACCGATCTGGACCGCATTGCGGCGATGGACGGTGTGACCTTGATCACCGCCTGATGCCTGTTTTTGCGATCCGCAGTTTGGGGATCGACCCCGTAGCGGATCACTTGGCGCGGCAGCTTGAAAAGCTCTCTGGCGAACCTCCGATCTTTGTGTGTGATGCGCGAAATGGCGCACCCAATACGGGACCGTATGCTCATTTGGCGATGACCGATGACAGCCTTTCTGAGCTTGGACTTACAGATTTACCGGACGATTGGGGATGGCTTTGCGGGGACATGTGTTACTATACGCTAGCGTATGCATGCCCAAAGGAAGATCAATTTATTCTCATTGAATCAGATGTTTACATTCCAGACACGGCCTTAACAACACTGAAAAGCGTTGTGGAAAGGCCAGAACAAGCACTTGCTACCCATCTTAAACGACACGACGCACCCAAGAAATTCTCTAGGGGATTGGAGCCGATGGGATTTGATCCGAATTGGGGATGCATCTTTCCTGTCTCCATCGTGCAGCGCAGTGTGATCGAGACTATGAAATCCATACGCCAGCGTACATTAGCGGAACAACCAACAGCGCGGATCAATGATGAAGCGATCCTCGCGGCGGCGGTACAAAGCACGGATGCCAGCTTTGCTGACTTGGCTCATATCGCGCCCGACCTTTTTGCACCTGACAGCTTTGACACCAACCCGCCCCATCTGTTTGAGGCGGTTCAAACAGAGGACACGGCAAAAATATTCCACCCTGTCGTGACTTTTGATACAGTGAAGGCACGGATGCTGTCGGGCGAGAAGGCCTATTCAAAACACCGCCTGCGCCGCATCCTGGCCACCGCGCCGAAAAGCATGAAAAAAGAGATCAAAACGATCCTAGAGACAAAAGGCGAATAGCAGTGCCCAAAGATACGATGTCCCCCGCGAGGCTTGAGCAATTGATGGAGCTGATCGGGCTTGAAACGCCTATTCAGGTTCTGGATGTGGGCGCAAACCCCATCGAAGGGGTCGTGTCGTATCAAGGTCTTTTGGATGCGGGCCATGCCAAGGTTGTTGGCTTTGAGCCGCAAGACGATGCACTGGCCGCCTTAAACGAACGCAAGTCTGAGGCTGAAACCTACCTGCCCCATGCGCTTGGGGACGGGAAAAAGCATACGCTGCACGTTTACCGCGGATCCGGCTTTGCCTCGCTTTATGGGCCGGACGCCAAAAGCGCTGCACTGATGGGCTTTGCCAAGGACATGGAAGTAACCGGCGAAATTCCGGTTTCGACCAAGAAATTGGACACATTGAAAGACGTGCCGCCCGTCGATTTCCTGAAAATCGATGTGCAAGGCGCTGAAACGTCGATCATCGCCAACGGCAAAAAGAAACTGGCCGAGGCGCTGGTTGTTCAAACCGAAGTGCGCATGTTTCCGATCTATAAGGACGAGCCGCGATACGGTGAATTAGAGGGCGAATTGGCCGCCCAAGGCTTTGAATTTTTGCGCTTTGTACACATCAAACATGTGTCGTTGGCCAAACGTTACAAAAAGCGGATCAAATACCGTGAGTTCGCGCAAGCCGTTGATGGGGATGCCTTTTTTGTCCGTGATCTGCGCAAGATTGAAGATTATTCAGATGATCAGTTGCGCAAGCTGGCCGTTGTCGCGGATGCCGTGATGGCGACCTATGATCTGGCGCTGTTTGCGCTTGATACCCTACGGACGCGCGGGTTGGTCGATGAGGCTGGCATTGATGCTTATATTGATTTGCTGCCCAGTGAGGTGAAGCGGGGGT
>CAZWSE010000054.1:2979-24657 GCA_964636575.1 uncultured Sulfitobacter sp.
GAGGCTGGCATTGATGCTTATATTGATTTGCTGCCCAGTGAGGTGAAGCGGGGGTAGTTCAATACGCTCCGGACCGGAATCAAGCCGAAGGCGCCGACCCCATGCGCAGGCCGACGTTCAGACCTATCTAGGCGCTTTCTTTTTCAGCTTTCGCTGCTTCAATCATCGCTTTGCTTGGTGGCAAAGGCGCGTCGCTTGGCACGATGCCGTGCTTGCTAACCAACTGACCCAAAAGGCTTTTCGGGTGCGGTGCACCACCTTCTTTTTCAACCAAACGCGCCCGCATCCGGCGCCCGTAAAGGTGCACTGAATAGGTGTTTTCAGTGATAAAGGGTGAGACATCGAATTTGGGTTTCAGCATCTTACCACGGTCGCGGAAGGTGAAGGGATACAGGCCTTCCTGCGGCAATGCGAACTTATTGTCACCGGTTTTGTGCAGGAAATGCGTGACCGCATGCGGCCCCCATACGCCCCATGGCTGTTCCGACGCATGAACGGGGTTTCCGGCGGCTTTCGCCTCTTCCAATTCTTTAACGTAGTCCTCGCCGTAGTAGGTCGGAATGGCATATTCATCTTCTGTAAATTCGAGCAATTCGCGCAATGTATCGCTTTGTGCTGGCAGGCCAAGCACCCCGCCGTTGATGTGTTTATCGCTTTCCCAGCCGTAGAAATGACCTTGGTTTGGCTCAAACCGTTTCATGCAATAGGCGTCCGTGTCGGCCCAAACCGTGTCCTTGGATTGCGCCAGCATCCGGTAGCGAAAGACGTCTGAATGGAGCGCAGGACTGCCGGTGCGTGCATGGGTTAAGACATTGTAATCAGGGAGAACTTCATCGGCCGAGGCCAGTTCGACCCCGTCTGGTACGTTCTGCAATTCACCGTAGTGGTAGAGCTTTACATGGTGGCCTGCGTCCACAAAGGATTTCACGCAAAGCTGTTCCAGAAACGAAAGCGGGCCGTGCATCCATAGCATTGCGATTTGGTAGTCTTTTGACATGTCTTTGTCCTCTGCTCGTCGATTGGGCCATTCGGCCTCTTTGTCAGGTATCCTATAGTATGGTTAATGCGCCGTCTCTGTTTTCTCGACCGTGAAGAAATAATCTGGCGCGGGCGTGTCGATATTAACAACTTCGTCAGGGATTGCGTCTGGCCCTGACAGAAACACGTTTGCCCCGAAATGCGCGTGCATCCGTGCCAGTTTTTCCAAGCGATGCCCTGTCAGATCCTTGTAGAAGTTCGCGTAGTTTTCCGTGGCCTTTAGCGCCTCGATCTTGGCTTTGTGCGCGTTGACGCAGTGTGCGTGCATCGCCGCGATCTCTGGGTCGGCCATCATCTTGTCCAGCTCAACCTGCATGGCCGGCAGCATCCGTTGGATGGATCGGTCTTCTTCTTCGTTGTTGTTCATCCGAAACCAGTAGGCCAGCCCTTGGTCCCGATCGACGTGGTTCACGCGGCCCCGATCCCGTTTGACCAGAAAGCTTTCCGCTGACCGGACCGCGTAGTGGTTCAGCGAGACCAGATCGTAGCCGTATGTATCCGTCGTCGACCGCCACGCGTTGCGGTACATGTCTTGTGGCAGCCGTTGCCCTGATCCGTTTACCCAAGCGATTTTGTCGTGGAGCTGCGGTTTGAGGCCTTTTGGCCGGTGCACGCCCAGCTTTTTGAAGATCCCAAGCGTGCGGAACAGGGTTTTGAAGCCCCACGCCTGATGCGGTTTGTTGGCGGCCTGCCGTGCGCAGCGGGTGAATTGCGCCAGCAGGGGTTCGTCGCGGAATTCATGGATGTCGCCGTTCCCAAAGAGCCGCCATGTCATTGAGATCATGTTCGCATCAGGCACGGCTTTGAACAGAGAGCGGAGCGTCCCATCGCCTGTATGAATGTTGATGTATTCATCCACGTCCATACAGATCACCCAATCCGCATTTTGGATTTGTGGTTCTTTTTCAGCATCTTGCAGGGCCGCGTGTTGGGGTTTGAGGTCCATTTCGCGGAACCGGTTCTGGCGGTGTTGGACGATCCCTTTGGCTTGCAGAAGGTCGAACATGTCGTCCGTGCCGTCGTCGCAATCGTTGGTGTAGACCAGAAACTGATCGACCCCGATGGCGCGGTGATAGGCGAGCCATTCGAGAATGAAGGGGCCTTCGTTCTTCATGGTCGTTACGATGGTCGTCTTGTCGGTGCGCGCGCCTTCAGACGTTTCCAGCTTTTCTTTGGGCGGCAGGACGGGATTGTGATCGAAATAGTCCTGACTGAGCGCGATGAGGCCCGCATCTTTGATCAAGGAGGTCTTGGGGACGATGGCAGAGACGTTCTCGGTCGGGTGGCGCAGGGACATGCAGCGGTAGAACAGTGCGGCCTCGGTTGGTTGGGGTGTGCATCCGACCACGCGGACCAAGCGCCAGACGGCATCATCGGGCGCAACAGAGGGGGCCACGCACCAGCGGCGGCGGTGATCGGAGCTGTCAAATTGCAGGCAGATGTGATCGCCGAAGGTCGGGTCTTCGTCTTTGCGCACGCGCCACGGGAAAGCTTGCTTGCCTGCCAGAACCACCATCCCAGAGGTAGAGGCCACGGCGCGGTCAAACACGTTTGGACCTTTTGCAGGGGCCAGAAGATCGTGCACTTCGATGTTCATCACAGCGCGGGCCTTGGCCAAGAAACGATGCTTCATCAGCTCAAAAATCTGCAAATTGCCTAAAGGTGCGCGCCACGGGTCGGGCTTTGGCGCGTCCATACGGTCTTTGCCCGGCGCTGTGGGGACGTTCATCGGATGCGCCTCTGGCCCGAGGTCTGCAGCCCCTAGCGGCACATCGGCATCAACCACGACCAAAACGCGCAACCCGTCGATCCGTTTGGCTTTTTTCTTCAGCTTGTTCACAAATTTCGGGTCGGACTTGGGTTCCGCTTGATCCACGATCAACGCGGCTTGAAGCCCGTGATGCTGCACATGAAAGCTAAGCCAATCCGCCACGATCTGCGCGCTTTCGCCGTTGCGCATGGCGAGACCTGTGTTGAGCCCCTCGAACAGATCATGCTCAACCTTAGACAGCTTCACCCGTTTAGATTTACCATCGACTTCAAGCTTCAAAGGGTCAGAGCCTTCGACCATCAAAACAGGCGCTTCCGAGATCGAGCGTTGTTCGGTTACCTGTGCGGGGGCTGTCACGCCAAGCCCGTCAATTGCAGTACCCGCCGTAAAAACAACAACCGCCTGATCCGCATCAACTGCGACAGCATCAAGCACCACACGCCCTGCGACGGTCTGTGCCTGAAGTCGGCGGGTTTCAAAGATTAGATTGCTCATAGGTCTTGTTTCATTCTGGCGAAAGCCGCGTCAAATTCGGCGGCCATGGCGGGGGGCATTCCGGTTGAGCCGCCCGCGATCATGATCTGCCCGTAAAGCTGCATCACAGCTGGATCACGCAGCAATTCCGGCAGGCGTCGGCGGTGCCATTGGACAGAGGCGTCATGCAATTCTGCCATTCCCGGTATCGCCAATAGAAATGCCTTTTCCGTGGCCGTTGCATCCGAATGTCGCGCAATGGTGGTGTTTTCGACCTGATTGAAGTTGCGTTCCACCCAATAGGCCAGATCAATCGCCTTCTTGCGGCTGCTGGGCAGGCCCCGGGCTGTTTTGACGATGAAACTTTCGACGGAGCGGACCGAATAATGGTTCAACTCAACCAAATCGCGGACCGTGGAATAGCCTGCCAGTGACGGGCGGCTGTCGCGTTGTGCAAACTCATCGGGCAAGGGGGTCCCGCCCGCATCCACCCAGCGCGCAGCGGCGTCAGGTTTGCGTTTCGGGCGGTGCACCCCGATCTTGTTGAATGGTCCTTTTGCGCGGAAAAGTGTTTTGAAATAATGCGTTGCGAGAACGCCAATACCGTTTTCGGGGGCAGATTTAGTGAACTGTTCTGCCACGGGCCTGTCTTCAAAGCCCACGACATCACTATTGCCGAACAAGCGCCACGGCAGCGCAACCGCATCACAGTCAGGGACCGCATCCATAAGAGCGGTAAGCGTTCCATTCCCCGTTTTGATGTTCAGATATTCATCTACATCTGTGGCCAGCACCCAATCTGCTGCTTTGCGGGCGGGGTGCTTCCACGCGTCCTTTAGGCCCTGCCATTGCGGGGTCTTGTTGGGCGGCACGTCTTGCGGGATGTGATTTACAAAGCCTGAGGCTTGCAGGGCATCCAGCATTTGCACCGTGCCATCGCTGCAATCGTTGGAGTAAATCAGGAAATCCGTGACCCCAAGGCCGCGATGATGGGCCAGCCAATCCAGTAGGAACGGCCCTTCGTCACGCACGCAGGTCACACACAGCACCCGCATCACGCCACCTTATCCCAGCGTTTGCCGGACGTCTCACCGCAGCCCGCAATCAATTCGGTGATTTCGGCCTGCATCTGTTGCGGTGGGTTGCGTGTGACCGTGTTAAAGAGGCTGCTGTCTTGCAGGTCATCTGGCAGCATGCGTTGCAAGTATTCGTCGGTGCGCGGGACTGTCCACATGGTGTTGCCCTGCCCGCGTTGCCAAAGCGCGAACCGCACGTCCACAAAGCCTGCCGCCGTTTGCATGTCTTTCAAAGGGGGCACGTTTTTCCCGAGCATCATCGCCGTACCTGTGCCCAATACATCCACACAGACTGTATGTTTGGCCGCCTTGAAGAACATGAAGTTCCGCCAGCCCATCGCTGCAGGTCCTTTTTTATAGACCCAAGCGTTGGCTTGAAATCCGATCACGGCCTTGTCCAACCCGATCCGGTCTGCTTGTGCGCGCAAGGTGACGACGTAGTCATCTGGAAAGGCAATGTCATCGTCTACCGTCAGTACAATGTCGTCAGGCGCGGGGGCGGCGGCGAATTTGCCTGCGTCTTTGAGGTCCGTGTCGGGGATCAGTGGTTCTACGTTGGGGTGATCTGCGAGCTCGGCGGGGATGTGACTGTATTCATTCAGGCAGACCACAAGCCTGTCCACTTGCGGCGCAAGTCTGCGCACCGTGTCCAGCATCAGGGCACGGCGAGGCGGAAAGCTCGCGAGGTGGGCGCGGATCACGGGGGCTGTGTTCCTTTAACTGCTCTCATTGCGGGTCATGTCTTTTGCATAGACCTCTTTGTTGGGTTCCAAGTTAACGGGATCGCTGGCGGGGTTCAAAGGGTTCGTATCAATTCCGCGTCATATGCTGTGAAAACGCGCCCGATCCATTGATTTTTGCGTCTTTTGTGGCAAAGTCGGCACGAACACGTACAATTTACTGGGGTTTTCCAATGATCGACCGTCGCACGTTTTTAGGCTCTTCACTGGCGGCATTTGTCGCGCCTTCACTGGTGGAAGCACAACAAACCACTATTTTTGACCCGACCCCGCAGGAAGTCCGCATCAAAAAGACCTATCAGCCGGGTCAATTGCTGATCCTGCCGCGGTCGTTCTATCTGTATTTTGTGACCGAGGAACGCAAAGCCCTGCGCTACGGTGTGGGCGTCGGCAAGGCCGGCTTGGAGTTCACCGGTCAGGCTGTCATTTCCGTTAAGAAAGAGTGGCCCACTTGGCGCCCCACCAATGAGATGATCGAGCGTGAGCCGAACACCTATAAGAAGTTCGTCGACAACGACTACATTATGCCGGGCGGTCCTGGAAATCCGCTGGGCGCACGTGCGCTTTATCTGTTTGAAAACGGGGTCGATACCTATTTCCGTATTCACGGCACCACGCAGCCGTCGACCATTGGCCGGTCTGTGTCAAACGGCTGTATCCGCATGAACAACGATCATGTGGTCGATCTGTATCCACGCGTTCCGATCGGCACTGTCGTCACCGTACTATGATCCGGATCGTCCTTGCTTTGATCTTGCCTGTGCTGGTCGCCGTTGGCGGCTACCTTTTGCAGGCTGCGAAAGGCTTGGGCGCGCATCCGATTTGGGCCGATCAGATTGTGATCATCGGCTTGGCCGTTGGTGCGGCTTTCGGGTTGCTACTGGCGATGTCGAGCGTTGGGCTGCTGTTGCGTATGGCTGGCCCTGCGGTGCTTGCGGTCGGCGCATACTTTCTATCACACGTCGGCAAGACCCGCTTTGCGGCGTCTTACGGAGACGACGCGCTGGCGGGGCAGCTTTGGCACTATGGCGCATTGGCGGCTTGCGTGTTTCTGTTTGCAGCGCTCACCGCGCTTGGTGCGACCCGTACCGAGCACTAAGCCCCTGTTACAGAAGGTATTTCCAAACAGCCAAGCTGGGCGCGAGCATTGCGAACAGGATGCAGAACAGTTTGGCGGCTTGGCTGGCTTTGCCAAACAGACCGGTGCCCAACGCACCTTCACCATATGCCATAGCACCACCGATCATCATGTAGCCTTGGGCCTCTTGCTTGAGCCGGTCGGCGTTGATGCGTTCCATTGCAGCGGCATAGACGGCCGCCTGACGTTCGTGTTCCGCAAGCTGTTTGTCCATGTTTTCCATATTCGTCATAGTCGTGTTCCCTTTTGAGCTTATCTTTATCTGGAGCGATCGTGATCAAAATCCACTCACAAATTGATAAAATTCGAATAGACTTGCGCCATCGGGTAACGCAGAAATGGAACATGCTCTTTTTGCTCGCATTTTTGCTGTTGTTCGGCGTTCCCGCACAGGCCCAGACCGTGCCTGAGATTGCGCTGGTGAAAAGCACTATGGCCCAGCTTCAGTTGAAATCTATCGCGGAAAACCGCGAATACTGTGGCTACTTGATTGAGAACGGCAGAGGCGTTTTGAAGATGACCCGCGCCCGCAAGGGCCGCAAAAACAGCTGCGCGCCGCGTCCGCCGAATGCATGGCTCAACATCATTGCCTCTTACCATACACACGGAGCCTTTTCGCGCGACAGCATGTCAGAGTTTCCGTCCCTTTCAGATGTGAACGCTGATATCAAAGACGGTGTTGACGGATATGTCGCCACGCCCGGGGGACGGCTTTGGCTGATCGACACCCGTGCAGGCGAGATCCGTCAGATTTGCGGAATTGGCTGTTTGCCCAGTGATCCAACCTTTGTGGCGGGGCTGGATGGGCCGATCAAACGACGCTACAGCTTTGATCAACTTGCACAAATTGTGCCTGAGTGAACAGTTTCAAGCGGGGCGGCAAGTTTCGGCCCGATTGTTTCCAATTCTCGAATCATCTTGCAATTTGACCATCACAGTCCCATATGGACGGTGCGACGTTACCACTATCGACCTACTGCTCCTCTATAAGGCTCAGACTTCGATCTTGCACTGACCTAGCCGACCTGCCGCATTCCGTGGGCAGTTTTAGAAGGAGACAGACGATGGCTACTGGCACCGTCAAATGGTTTAACACAACAAAAGGCTTCGGCTTTATCGCGCCCGATGGCGGCAGCAAAGATGTATTCGTACACATTTCTGCCGTTGAGCGCGCCGGTCTGACCGGTCTGGCCGACAACCAGAAAGTGACTTTCGACATTGAAGCAGGCCGCGACGGCCGCGAAAGCGCGACAAACATCGCACTGGCGTAAGCTTTTGTTGAAATGAAGATTGAGGGGGCGTTTGCTGAGAGGCGGGCGCCCTTTTTCTTTGTTTGGGGGTGGGGTGGGTGACGTCTGCTTTGCAGGACAAAGCTGTCGTTCGCTAATCGTGGGACCAAAGACCGCTATGCGGCCTTTTAATGCTGTTTCTTTTCGATGTAATAATGGATCGCATTGAAAACGCAGGTATTGGAGCAGGGATTGTTTGAATTCAGCTTGATGGGGCAAACCTATCGTGAAGTTGTAGACCCTAATGCACGCATTGGCATTGGTGACCTGATGTACTTCTTCGATACTCACCCAGATCGTGACGCATTTTGTTATATGTTGGTTCATTCTGACAAACACCTCGTTGCGGTCAACTGGTTGGGCTACAAGGCCGGATTGATGGGGAATTGGTGCATTCACGAGGATGATTTTCGTGACAACGAGGTGGGTGTGACACTCGGTTGGCTAGACAGCAACTGGAGACGTTTCTCGTTGTTTCCACGAGAAAAAACCAAGTTCTTAAAGTGGCAGGAAAGTGACTATGACTGCAATGAAGCGGTGGACCCCGAATATTTTGCGCGTTTGAACGGTGACTGACTTTCTTTGATGTTTCGAGAAAGCCGACGTTCTTGCAAACAGCAGGATACAACACAATGGGCTCAAAGCTGACCTTCACGCAACAATGCGCTCGCCTAGCCCGAACCAAGTGGTGGGTCCGAATGCGCCCTCGTCACGCCAGAGGCGTGCTTTCAGCACGACGGGGGAGGTTCGGCCGCGTCAAAACGTAGATTGGCATTTGATCCGGCACTGCCCCTACCCAACCGGCCAGTGTTCGCTTTGTGACACCCGCTTGCGAGAGAACGACGCTTTGCGCAGACGTCCCACCCAACCGCGTGGTGCGGTATCGGAGGCCCACTGAAACGGATAACTGCGCGGGCGCATTTGCGCGAGGATCGGCGTCAACGCCAACCGCCAGACCCACCGTGTTTTCCACGGCAGGATCAAACCCAGATACTTGAACAGGATTTTGTAGGCCAAACCCAAGTGCCCATGTGAAAAGGCGACGCGGGCTGTATAAACTGCGCTGCCGGCCAAAAAGGCCTGACGGTTATAGCTTTCAACCGACCCGTAGCCGCCTTCTTGGTCCTTGCGGATCATCGCCTCAAACCCTTGTGCGACTTTGGGTGCATCGCAGCTGAGCCTGTCGGATGTGTCTACGCGGTGCCCCACCATTGGATCGCCGTAGATCACGGCAGTCCCTGCGTTTTGTGCAACCCGCAAAAACAGGTCTGTGTCTTCGCTGCAGGGCAGTGTTTCGTCGAATCCAGACGCCGCATCTAGCACCGATTTCGGAATGACCACATTGCAGGATGCGAACCGTGTATCCACCCGCGATCGCGTTGCCTCGATGAAGCCATCGAACAGTGCAATCGCATGCGGTTTTGGCGGCTGAGGTTGCGGAAATTCGCCTGTAAAATCAACTGATTGTAAAAACAGAAGTGCTGCCGAAGGCACTTGATCTATTGCGGACAGGATTGCGGTGAGTGTCTGATCGCTCCAAAGATCATCGCTGTCGAGGAACGCCAGATAATCCCCCTTGGCCTGTGCCACGCCTGCATTGCGCGCAGCCCCCGGGCCCGCCCCTGTTTGGCGAATGATCCGGCTTTGGTCGGCGTCCATCGCCCGCAGCGCCCGCGCCGCTTGAAGCGCAGTTTGATCCGTAGACCCGTCATCGACGACGATGATTTCACAACTGTCTGGAAGCGTCCGCCCAATGCTTTGCAACGCCGATCCAATCGTCGCTTCGCGGTTGTATGCCGGAACAATAATGCTGAGGCGGATCGGAGACATGCAATTCCTGGTCGTTCGTAATGGCGTTTGCGCAAAATAGCTTTGGGTCTAAGCGAAAGATGCCTAGTCCAAGACAGAAACCGCAACCCTCGTGCTGTTCATTGCGCAAAAAAGTGACCAATTTATGTCGCCTTTTGAAAGCGTTGCTCTGTTTTTGATCACTTTGAGGGCCTAGCTTTCGGTGTCTGCGGCTTTGATAAGCTCTAGCACCTTGGGTCCGATCCCTTCGACAACCCGTTGCACGCCTGTCGCGTTGGGGTGAATGCCGTCGGCCTGCATGAGGTCTTGAACCGCCGACAGATCAGAGGTTTCCCCGAACCCTGCGAAGAAGCTATCGAGGTACACGACCCCGTATTCCGCCGCCAGATCGGGATAGATCGCATCGAAGGTGGCTTTGTATTCCGGCCCGTAGTTGCTGGGTGCGGACATGCCGACCAGAAGCACCTCAACCCCCTTGGCTTCGGCCACTTTCAAGATGCCTTCGATGTTGGACCGCGACAGATCCGGATCCAGCCCGCGCAGCAGGTCGTTGCCGCCCAAAGCCACGATCATCGCGTCAACTTCGGGGGTCAGCGTCCAATCCACACGGCTTAACCCGCCCGATGTGGTGTCACCAGACACGCCTGCATTGATCAGTTCGACCTCGGCCCCTTGTGCTGTCAGCCAGCCTTGCAGTTGCGGCACGAACCCGTCTGATTGCACCAACCCGTAGCCCTGCGTCAGGCTATCACCCAAGGCAGCAATCACCACTGGGTCGGCCTGTGCAGTGCCTGCCGCCAAGATAAACCCGAAAACCAACTTGCGCATTTCGCTCAACACTCCATATCCAAGGGAACACAACGCACGAAGGCGGCCCCTATGACTGATCCCGTTCTGACCCTGACCGATGTTTCGCTTTCGCTGAAAGGCAACGCGGGTCAGGTCGATATTCTTCATGATATAGGGTTGAGCGTTCAAAAGGGCGAGAGCTTAGGCCTGATTGGTCCCTCTGGGTCCGGTAAATCGTCGCTTTTGATGCTGATGGGCGGGTTAGAGCGTGCCACATCGGGCAAGATCGACGCATTGGGAAATGACCTGACGGCGATGAACGAGGACGCGCTGGCCCGTTTTCGCCGCGATCATATGGGCGTTGTTTTTCAATCCTTCCACTTGATTCCGACGATGACAGCCCTTGAGAACGTTGCCACCCCGCTTGAGCTTGCAGGCCACCGCGATGCCTTTGATCGCGCTGAGGCAGAGCTAGAGGCCGTTGGTCTTGGCCATCGGTCCGGCCATTATCCCGCGCAGATGTCTGGTGGTGAACAACAGCGTGTGGCACTTGCCCGTGCCTGTGCCCCCCGCCCTGATGTACTGCTTGCCGATGAGCCGACAGGCAACCTTGATGGCACCAATGGGGCAGCCATTATGGACCTGCTGTTCGGGCTGCGCGACAAACACGGGGCGACCTTGATCTTGGTGACCCATTCCAACGCTTTGGCGGATCGATGTGACCGTGTGATCCGGCTGCGCGATGGCCGGATTGACGTAGCCGCGAAGGCCGCAGAATGAGCCTGTCGCTGGCCGCCACTTTTGCCCGACGCGAATTGCGTGGCGGGTTGAAGGGTTTTCGCATCTTTCTGGCCTGTCTGGCCTTGGGCGTTGCTGCAATTGCTGCCGTTGGGTCTGTCCGCGCCAGTATTGAGGCCGGTCTAGCCCGCGAAGGGGCTTCTATTCTGGGGGGCGATGCCGAGTTAGAGCTTACTTACCGCTACGCCACCGACATCGAGCGCGCTTGGATGGACGACAACGCCGAACGTGTGTCTGAGGTTGTTGATTTCAGATCAATGGTGCTGGTTGAAAAAGATGGCACGCAAGAGCGTGGCTTGACCCAAGTGAAGGCCGTGGATGAGATTTATCCGCTTGTGGGAACGCTGGTGCTTGAGCCTGATATGCCTTTGGCGGACGCGCTTGCCGGAGACGGGCTTCCGGGCGGTGTCATGCAACGGATTTTGATTGACCGGCTTGGCCTGTCTATCGGCGACACCTTTAAGCTTGGCACGCAAGATTTCATTCTGATGGCTGAGTTAAAAACAGAGCCTGACAGCGCTGCTGATGGCTTTGCCCTTGGCCCGCGCACGATTGTGCGCACCGTGGATCTGGCCAATTCCGAACTGCTGCAAACTGGCACTGTGTTTTCCAGCAAGTACCGTCTTGATCTGCCCGAAGGCACAGACGTCGACGCCACCGAGGCCGCTGCAAAGACCGCCTTTGACGGGTCCGGCATGCGCTGGTCGGATGCCCGCAATGGCGCGCCCGGGATTTCGCAATTTGTTGAACGGTTGGGCGCGTTTTTGGTGCTTGTGGGCCTGTCCGGACTTGCGGTTGGCGGGGTCGGTGTATCCGCGGCAGTGCGCGCCTATCTGGCGGGCAAAACCAATGTGATTGCGACGCTGCGCACGCTTGGTGCCAGCCGTGCCACCATCTTTCAGACCTATTTTATCCAGATCGGTATTCTGTCTGTTATTGGCATTGCGATTGGGCTGTTGCTGGGCGGTGGTATCCCCGTTTTACTGGCCCCCATTATTGAAGCGCGGTTGCCTGTGCCTGCCGCCTTTGGATTGTTCCCCGGCCCTTTGATTGAGGCCGCGATTTATGGGGTTTTGACCGCCTTTATCTTCACACTTTGGCCGTTAGCGCGCACCGAAGACATCCGCCCTGCGACCCTGTTCAGGGATGCAATGGGTGCGGGTAAACTACTGCCTGCTTGGCCCTATTTGGCAGCTATCGGTTTGGGTCTCGCCGGATTGATTGGCGTCGCAATCCTGTTTTCCGGCACCGTCACAATAACCCTTTGGACCGCAGGTGGCATCGCGGGTGCGCTTGTGGCGCTTGGGTTGGTTGCATTGCTTATCCGCTGGCTGGCCCGACGTATTGCCCGCGCTGCCCGTGGTCGCCCTGCCCTGCGGTGGGCCTTGGGCGCGATCAGTGGCACCCGCGAAGGCGCTGCATCCGTGGTTTTGTCATTGGGGCTTGGTCTGTCTGTGCTGGCGGCTGTGGGTCAGATTGATGGCACCCTGCGCAACGCCATTTCCGGCAACCTGCCTGACATCGCCCCGAGCTATTTCTTTGTTGATATCCAGCAAGATCAGATGGACGGGTTCAGCACCCGCCTGAGCGATGATCCTGCTGTGTCTCGTGTCGATTCAGCGCCCATGCTGCGCGGTGTCATCACGACCATTAACGGTGAGAATGCGATTGAGGTTGCGGGGTCTCATTGGGTGCTCGAAGGGGATCGCGGGATCACCTATGCGGACGCCCTACCACCAGAGACCAAGATCACCGCAGGCGAATTCTGGCCCGAAGACTACACTGGTCCGCCCCAGATCAGCTTTGCTGCCGAAGAAGCCGAAGAGCTTGGCATCAATCTTGGCGACACCATGACCATCAATGTGCTTGGCCGTGATATCAAAGGCACCATCACCAGCTTTCGTGAGGTCGATTTCTCAACCGCCGGGATCGGGTTTGTCCTGACCATGAACGCCAACGCGCTGCGCGGTGCGCCGCATAGCTTTATCTCGACCGTTTATGCCGAAGAAGAGGCCGAGGCGCAGATCCTGCGTGACTTGGCCAATGCCTATCCCAACATCACCGCGATCCGCGTGCGCGACGCGATTGACCGCGTGTCAGAAGTGCTAAGCGGATTGGCCGCTGCCACGTCTTACGGCGCTGCGGCCACATTGCTGACCGGCTTTCTGGTTTTGATCGGGGCTGCCGCTGCCGGTGAAGGGGCGCGGACATATGAGGCCGCTGTTCTCAAAACGCTTGGGGCATCGCGCGGGCGGATTTTGCGCAGTTTTGCCCTGCGTGCCGTTATACTTGGGGCCGCCGCTGGCATTGTCGCCTTGGCCACAGGGGTCGCCGCTGGATGGGCGGTCAGTTCCTTCGTCTTTGAAACCACATACGAGGTCATCTGGCCATCAGCCTTATCGATCATCGCAGGCGGGATTATAGCAACGCTTTTGTCTGGACTGGTCTTTGCGTGGAGACCCCTTGCAGCGCGCCCAGCGCAGGTCTTGCGGGCCCGTGAATAGATCAGGCCGGGCACTCAACAGGTTGCAACAGCTTACGCAGTGGGACGTTATCACACACCAAGGCATCAAGGCTGATACCGTCGAGATGGGCATAGAAGGCTTCTACCGCGTCGACCAAAGCCAACCTTAGAAAACAAGCCGACACAAGCGGGCATGTATTGTCTGCATCTGCAAAACATTCAGACGCGGGCACTTGGGCTTCGATCGCTCTGAAGACGGCACCCACGGGTATGTCTGACGCAGGCTGACCCAACATCATGCCCCCTGTGCGGCCCCGTTGCGTTTTGAGATACCCAAGGTGGGCCAGCTGATTGACCACCTGCGCCATGTGGTTCTGAGACGTGCCGCAGCTCTCCGCTATTTCCGCTTTGGTGACCAAACGGTCCGTATGAGTGGCACAATACATCAACACGCGGATCGCTATGTTCGTTCGTTTTGTGATCCGCATCGGTTTGGCCCTTTTGAAAGCTATGGACCCTTGATGCCAAGTCGTGAGAAAGCTGTCCTTGATATACATCAATTGAGGCTAAGGCAGGCGTTATGAGCGAACAGCGGTTCTTTGGATACGGGTCTTTGGTCAATGCGGCGACCCACGACTATCCAGCGGTTGAAACGGCAACTGTGACCGGCTGGCGGCGGGCCTGGCGGCATACGGCAGCGCGGGAACTGGCATTTCTGACGGCGGTACCTGCGGACGGGTCCGTTTTGCACGGGATCACGGCTGCGGTTCCAAACGGGGACTGGGATGCCCTCGATCTGCGCGAACAGGCGTACCAACGGGTGGATGCATCACCTTGCGTTGCCCCTGCGCACCCAAACACCGCGATCTACGCCATCGCACAGGACGCCCACCAAGCGCCATCGGTGAAGCATCCCATACTGCGCAGCTATCTGGACGTGGTTGTGCAAGGGTATCTTCAAGTCTTTGGTGAAGACGGGGTGCGGCACTTTTTTGACACAACCGATGGCTGGGACGCGCCGATTTTGGATGATCGCGACGCACCGATTTATCCGCGTCACCAACGTCTGAGTACCGCGGAAACAGCTTTGGTTGATCAGGGCCTAGCGGCGGCCATAAAACAAAGCCAAGAGCTTTGACGCGCCCTGAAACGGCGGGGCACCGTCGCCGGATTGCGCTGTGATCACACGACGCGCCAAAGCCCATGCGATGCCACCGAATATCACCCCGGCCACAAATTGGCCGGCCAACACGCCTTGAGCGCCGAAAAAGTAGCCTCCGACCAAAACCGCAGGCACCGTCGCGACCGTATTGCGCCCCCAGTTCATACCGGTTGAATAGAACGGATGGCCCATGTTGTTGAACGCGGCGTTGGACACAAACAGGACGCCCGTAAAAAAGAACAAAAGCGTCAGCGGGCCGCAAAACAGATAGATCATATCGCGGGTGATGCCTTGGGCTTGGAACAGGTTTGCAATCGGAGCGCGCAGCACAAACAACAGCGCTGACATCGCCACCACAACAATACCCGTGAACACAAGACCCGCATCAAATGCCCCTTTGACACGGGCGCCATCGCGGGCCCCAAAGTTCTGGCCGATGATCGGGCCAACGGCGCCGGACATCGCGAAAATGACCCCGAAAGCCACAGGGATCAAACGGCTGACAATCGCCAGACCGGCCACGGCATCTTCGCCGTAAGCGGCCATTTGACGGGTCACATAGGCCTGTCCAATCGGCGTTGCCAATTGGGTCAGGATCGCAGGAAAAGCTATCGCAAAAACAGGGTTGAGATCGGCGGCAAGATCCTTCGGGGTCGGCACAACAAACCCGCCATAGTGCCGGATCAATGGCAACAAGGACGTGATCGCTATGACCACGCGGGCTGCCACCGATGCAAGAGCAGCACCCGTGAGTTCCAGATCCAGACCGAAAATCAAAATCGGGTCCAAAATAGCATTCACCAGCCCGCCATAAATCGTCGCCATCATCGCACGCTTTGCGTCGCCGTGGGCGCGCAAAATTGCTCCGCCCATCATGCCAACCATCAGCAACGGCAAAGACGGAACAACGATCTGCAAGTATCCGACCGCCAGATCGGCCGTATCACCCGTGGCGCCCATCAAGCCCACAAGGCCGCGCAGGTTCAGCCAGACCGCCAAAGCAAACATCACGCCAAAAACGACGCCGTAAATCAAGGCGTTAGAGGCTCGTGCGCGCGCGCGTTCCCCCTCGCCTGCCCCTAAAGTACGCGCAACAATCGCGCCGGCCGCAATTGCCATTCCAATCCCGAAAGAGGTGGTGAAAAACAAAATAGCACCGGCATAGCCGACAGCGGCGGCCAGCTCTGCCTTGCCCAGCATGGAGATGAAAATCATGTCGACGAAATCGACCAGAAACACGGCCATCAACCCGACAGAGGCGGTCAAAGACATGACGGTGACATGGCGAAACAAATTGCCGGTCAGGAACTTTGGCGCCTGTTCAGCCATGCAATGCCTCCACCTTCATTTTTCCAAAAATACTCAAAAGGCGAAGGCAGGCAAAACGCTCAGCCTTTCGCCTTGACCGCCTGCAACAGTGGCATAAGCGATCCCATATCAGGCCCATGGGCCTGTCCGGTCAGAGCTTTGCGCAATGGCATAAACAGGCCACGTCCCTTGCGGCCTGTCGCCTCTTTAACCGCACCCGTCCATTGGCCCCATGTGTCGGGGGTAAAGGGCATGTCGGGCAACATCGCGACGGCTTGGGCGACAAATTCGGTGTCCTCGTCGTCCACTACAGGCTCGGCCCCATCGCGGCAAAGCGCCCACCACGGGCCAAGATCGTCCAGCACGGTGATGTTTTCGCGCATGACCGACCAAAAGTGAGGGGCCAGATCGGCTGGAACACCAAGATCAGCGATACGCGTTTGCACCGCCTCAAGCGGTAGCCCTGCCAAATAGCGGGCGGTCAGCGGGAACAGATCTTCTTCATCAAACTTCGTTGGGGCCGCGCCAAAGTGGGACAGATCGAACCCTTCGATCAGCTCTGACATATCGCTGCGCAGCTCCACAGGATCAGACGACCCGATGCGCGCCATATGGCTAAGCAAGGCCATCGGTTGCACACCGCGTTCGCGCAGGTCGCGCAGCGCAAGCGTGCCGAGCCGCTTGGACAAGGCTTCGCCCTGCGGGCCTGTCAAAAGCGAATGGTGCGCGAAGGCTGGAACGGTGCCGCCCAAAGCCTCGATGATTTGAATTTGCGTCGCCGTATTGGTCACATGGTCGGACCCGCGCACCACATGGGTCACGCCCATTTCGGTGTCGTCCACAACAGAGGCAATCGTGTAAAGCACTTGCCCGTCGCCACGGATCAAAACCGGGTCAGACACCGATGCCGCATCAATCGACACATCCCCCAAAATACCGTCGGTCCATTCGATCCGTTCGCGATCCAGCTTGAAGCGCCAAACACCGTTGCCACGCTCTGCGCGCATCTCTTCGCGCTGGGCCTCGGACAGGTCCAAGGCGGCGCGGTCATAGACGGGTGGGTTGCCCATGTTGAGCTGCTTTTTGCGTTTCAGGTCAAGCTCCGTCGGCGTCTCGAAGGCTTCATAGAAGCGTGCTTTCGCCCGCAATTGATCTGCAGCTTCGGCATAACGGTCCAAACGCTCGGATTGCCGTTCGACCTTGTCCCATTCCAGCCCGAGCCATTCCAGATCACGTTTGATCCCATCAACGTACTCTTCTTTGGATCGTTCCGGATCTGTGTCATCAATGCGCAAGATAAACGTCCCGCCCGCTTTGCGCGCGATCAGGTAGTTCATCAATGCAGTCCGCAGGTTGCCGACATGGATGTATCCAGTGGGCGAAGGGGCGAAACGGGTGGTGGTCATGGGCCTGTTCTCCTGTTGGGGATGTCCTGTCACAGGGTCCGCGTTTTGTCTAGGTCAGGTGGCTGTGCCGTCCCCAAACGGCCGGCTTCACAGGATTTTGACGCGGGTTTTATCGATTGCGGCGGAAAATGCTCTAGGTCTCGTGAAAATAAACGCATCAACAGGAGACCACACCATGAAACCCACCCTCAATCGTCGTCAGCTTATGGCCGCAACGCTTGCTGCCCCGCTCGTTGTTTCTGCACGCTCGGCGCATGCCTCTGCCCCAATGCTGGGCGCATCCACTGCTCCGTTCCAGCGGGTCAAGCTGGGTGCGTTTGAGGTCACGACTTTGCTGGCGGGCTCCGCCACGCGCCCTGATCCGCAGACCATTTTCGGCATGAACGTAGACGCTGACACCTTTGCAGCCGCGTCAGATGCTGCCAACATTCCAGTCGATCAGACGCAATTCTTCTTCACGCCAACGCTGGTCAACACCGGATCCGAGGTCATTTTGTTTGATACAGGTCTCAACGCTGGCGGGACCTCTGCTGCGATTGAGGCCGCCGGGTACACCACCGATCAAGTCGACACCGTTGTGCTAACCCACATGCATGGCGATCACATCGGCGGCTTGTCTGGTGATGCGGGTGAGACCTTCACAAACGCCAAATACATCGCAGGCTCGGCTGAGTATAATCACTGGGACGCCGCCGACAACGACCGCTTCAAGGGCAAGGTCAAACCGCTGGCTGAAAAGATGACCTTCCTTGATGATGGCGGGTCTGTTGCAAGCGGTGTCACTGCTATGGCCGCGTTTGGGCATACGCCCGGCCACATGGGCTACCGCATCGAAAGTGAAGGCAAACAACTGATCTTGGGCGCGGACTTTGCCAACCATTATGTCTGGTCGCTGGGCTACCCTGATTGGGAGGTCAAGTTTGACATGGACAAAGCCGCAGCGGCCGCCACCCGCCGTTCGATGCTGGATATGATGGCCGCGGATAAGCTGCCCTTCGTCGGATACCACATGCCTTGGCCCGCGATTGGCTATGTTGAAAAAGTGGGCGATGCTTATCGTTATGTGCCGCACACTTATCAGTTGTTGATGTAGCAACGCCTTTGCCTAGGAGGGCTTTGTGCCCCCTAGGCCACCACTTTCAAAGAGGTTTGGTCGACTGAATATTTAATCAATGTACTGATCCGACCTTTGCCCATGCTTTTGCATGTGAATAGGAAGAACCCGTCCATATAGCTGCTTGGTGCGTTCAGGGCTTCCGACCATTCCGGGCTCTTCCACATAAGAAAAGATTGCCACATAGCGCGGACGGTCACCTTTCAGCGGCGCTACTCGGTGGAGTGAATAGCGCCCGCGGAACAGTTGCAGATCGCCCGGTTCGAGTTCCAGCACTGTCACCCTGTCCGACGTGCCATTCAGCACCCGTTTTACCTCATCAAAGTTCTCGTCGCCTTCGCGTATCCCTGCGGCATATTCAAACGCACCGCCAGCTTCGGCATTCTGGATCGCGAGCGTTACCGTGAAATTGTTCGTATCAAAATGCCAAGGAAACCCGTTGCCTTCGGAGGCCGCATTGACGATCACATCTGCCAAAGGGTCGGCGTAGCGGTAGAACTTTTCCTCTTGAAGGCAGTCTTGAATGAAACGGTCGAAGCCTTCGAAATCATGGACGCTGCGCAAAGCGCCTTGTTTGGCAAAGTTGTCCGCAGGGATAAACGCATTTGAGCGGTCAAAGAACTGCCTGCGTGGGTCATCTTTGGGCAATGTCGGATCATCTTGCGTGAAATAGGCGTTGGTGCGGCTGAAGGATTTATGGCCTTTGTCGGCAACGCTATCGGCTTCTGCGGTCAATGCAGCGATGCCTTGTGCTGACAAAAACCCTTTCAAAACGGCGCATCCATCTTTTTCCAGATCGTGCCTGATATTGTCCAGAATTGCGTTTCGTGCGGCCCCGTCGCGGTGGATGGGGTAACGTTCCAGATCAATTAGGTCTGCTGCGCGAAATTGCATAATCTTTCCCCTCTTCGTACGTATTTGAAGAGATTAAGCCTGAAAGTGCTGGCTTGTTAGCGACACGCAAACGGCGAAATTTTTATACAAATTGGCCGAGTATGATCCACAGAATTGCGGGTCAGGAGGGGTGACATATGCAGTCACTCATGGAAACAATCTAGATCAAATAGGCCACACTGTTTCCAAAATAGAGATAATAAAGAAGGTATCTTGGTCGATAAGGCGTTCTGCGGTAGTGTGACCGCACGAAAACTAATTTTGTACTAAAGCTATTTTTTATTCCTAAAACGATTTGAGGACCTAATGAAAAATCTATTTATGTCCGCAGCCTTGGCTGTGGCACTTGCAGCGCCTGCCTCTGCAGCGACACTTGTAAGCTACGTATCTACCAACACACCCGGATCTTTGGCGCCGACCTTTGAAGCGGCGGGCGTGACCGGTCTTGATCTGTCTCGTGGGAGCGGCATCGTGCAAAACGTCGCCGGCCTGACCTACAACTCAAAAGGCTGGACAGAAGCAGACCTGACCGCAGCGCTCGGAGACAACGATTATCTCGAGTTCGGATTCTCGTCTGCCAACACCTACGACATGACGTCGCTGGATATTCGCTATGACCGATCTGGCACTGGCCCAATGCAGATCGAGCTTTTTGCGAGCACCGATGGTGCGCTCTATAGTTCCATCTTCAGCGACCCTTCTGTTGGCGTGAATGGCGAGGTCAACACAATTGACCTGTCGTCCTTTGCCGGCGTCATGGGTCTTACGTTCCACCTGTTTGGCTGGGGTGCGGGCAATTCCGGCACCTTTGATATCGAGAACGCGGCTTCCTTTGGCGGCAACGGTATTCGGATCAACGGCACCCAAGTTGCAGCCGTTCCACTGCCCGCTGGCCTGCCATTACTGGCAGTCGCATTGGGCATGATCGGGCTTGTGCGCCGCACGCGGGACGCTGCCTGAGCAAGCCGAAGAATTTGAACGAAGGGGGCCGTGCGGGAAACTGCGCGGCCTTTTTTAGAACCCGCTTTCCAACCGAACCACGCTGCCATCGGTGAACCGAGACAGCCTGTAGGCATGCGGATCGACTACGGGCGTTGCCCCTGTGACAAGATCGGCCATCAACCGCCCTGCCCCCGGTCCGATTCCGAAGCCGTGCCCTGAAAACCCTGTCGCGATGTGAAGCCCTTCGACCTCGTCCACCGCTGAAATCACGGGCAAGGCATCGGGGGTCACATCAATCATACCAGCCCAACTTTGAACCACCCGTGCTTTGCGAAAGATCGGAAAGGCGCGTAGGGTCTCGGCCCAGCTGAGCTTAAGCGACGCATAGTTGGGTGTCGGGTCAAGGATGCGAGTTTTCTCGAAGGGCGTGATCTCGTCCGGGGTCCACGTCCGCGCTTGGCGTGCTTCTTGCACGGTTCGCTTTGAGAACCGGAACCGCAATGATCGCCATTCGGATCGGAACGCAGGTAGGAAGGCTTTGGCCAGTCGAACGCTGTCAGGCACCAGATCGACGCTGTTTTGCCCGCCTTGTGCGACCGTATACCCGCCGTCATGTCGACGCCGGATTGCGAAGTGTTCGTCCCAAACACCGCCCTGGGGGCCACCTTCGAGTGGCGTCGTCCGCATGACCGAGTTCAGCACCTTAAGCTGCGGCAGCTCGACCCCTGCATTGCCTGCGAACAGCCGCGACCAAGCCCCACCGGCCAGAACAACCCTGTCGCAGGCCACGCGGCCTTTTTCGGTGATGACACCGGCCAGTTTGCCGCCCTGCATGTCCAGGGATCGCACAGCGCAGCCTGTAAACACGCGGGCACCAGCGTCCCGCGCGGCTTCTGCGATTGCAGGGGCCGCCAGTGTTGGCTCGGCCCGTCCGTCTTTGGGTGTGAATATGCCGCCCATTGCCTTGCCCTGATACCCCGGCGCGTGTTCTGCCATCGCATCACGGCGCAGCAATTGCACTGGCATCTGGAACGGCGCGAGATGATCCGCCCATCTGGTATAGTTGTCGAAGACCTTGTCATTCTGGGCTGTGAACATGAGCCCCGTTTGCTTGTACCCTGTCGTCCGGCCAATCCGCGCATCGAGCCCTTCCCAGATCTTAATCGCCTCGGCCATGAGCGGGATTTCACGCGGGTCGCGTTGGGACATACGCACCCAGCCCCAGTTGCGACTGGATTGTTCGCCCCCGATTTCACCTTTCTCAAACAGAGCAACAGACACACCCCGTTCGGCCAGTTCCAGCGCAGTCGAAACCCCAATGATCCCGCCGCCAATGACCGCTACATCAACGCGGGTTGGCAGCGTTTGGTCGGAATGGAACGGAGTGACGGGCGGACGGGGCATGTTTTATCCCCCACTATCCCGCCAGCGGTTCACAATAGGATAGCGCCGATCCAGCCAAAACG
>CAZWSE010000055.1:0-24054 GCA_964636575.1 uncultured Sulfitobacter sp.
AGCGGTGAATGCCCTCCATCGTGGCATTGAACCCCATGGTCCAGCGCCAGAACAAGGCAGCACGCTCGGTGGCGGTGCCACGGTCAACGATCTGTTCCAGCTCACGGTCGCCGCCGTAACGGGTGACAGCCAGAATGGTCGCGCCATGCATCGCAAAAAGCAGGACGGACCCATAAAGGAACACAATCGAAAGACAGTGGAACGGGTTGTAGTACAGGTTGCCGTAGCGGATGGAAAAGGCGGTCGTCCAATCCAAGTGCGGGAAGATGCCATACGGCACAGCCTCAGACCAGCTGCCCATCAGGATGGGGCGAAACAGACCAAGCACCAGAACCAGCCACAGCAATGCGGCAAAGGCCCAAGCGACGTGCTTGCCCATCTTGTGCTGTTGGGCCAGCTGATAGGTGCGCAGCCACCATGTGACACAGCCCGCCAGAAAGAACATACCGGCAATGATAAAGGCACCGCCATCGTTCAAGGGGGGCATCGACAGCCCGTATTCAGGCGACGGAGGCTCCAAAGCCAACCAGAACAACTGGCGGATAAACTCGGGCACCGACCAGCCAACCTGGGCCAGCATGGAAAAGCCGACGATATTGAACCAGATCATAAAGCAGACGCAGGAAATGACGCCGTAAGATCCGATATTGATGGGGCCAAGCTGGGCGTTTCCGAAGAACCCGAACAGGGTGGAAAAGCCGGGCTTGCCTGCACGCAGATCGGTCATCTCGCCGCTGTCGTCCATGCCCATTTCGGGATGGCCCTGTACTTGGACCTGCGCAAAAATGTTTTGATAGTCAGCCATGATTACATCCCCACCTGCGAACCCCAGATCGGCAGCGTCAGCCACCAGTTCCACCATTCAGGCCAACCGGCCGTCCAGACAGGACCCGAGATAATGATACAAACCGCAGAGAAGAACACAGCGTTGATCGCCAGCAGGAACCCTACGCGGTGGATGCCAAGCGTGCCGACGGAATAGCCGATGTAATCGCGGAAAAAGGTGTCTTCGTGATCCGGCGTCTTCATCTCTTCACCCTTCTCAGGGTTGGCAGCAGACAAGATCAACCCGCCATGCAAGGCCAAAGCCAGCGTGGTGGTGAAGAACAGGGTCACAGCCAGCATGTGGGCCGGATTGTAGTGAAAGTGCAGATAGGCGTAGCCGGTGTTGCTGACCCAATCGAGATGGCTGAAGATGCCGTAGGGAAAGCCGTGGCCCCAAGCGCCCATCAAAAGGGGGCGGAAAATGACAAGGGTCACATAGGCCAGAATGGCGAAACTAAAGGCGAAGGGCACGTGGTATCCCATGCCAAGTTTGCGGCAAATTTCAACTTCGCGCAGGGCCCAGCTTATGAAGGCACCGGTGGCGCAAAAGGTAATGATCTGCCACAGGCCGCCTTCCATCAAGGGGGCCATCCCAAGACCGTAGCTCAGGTCAGGGGGGGCAATATTGATAAGCCATGGGTTGAACGTGCCCTGTTGGGACGCGCCCCAGAAAATCAGAATGGTGCCCAGAAGGGCAAAAAAGGCAGTCGTGACCCCGAAGAAGCCCACGTAAAACGGGCCAACCCAGAAGTCGAACAAATCACCGCCGATCAGCGTCCCTCCGCGGACGCGATACTTTCTCTCGAAGCTGAGCAATGCCATCTTCTTGTCTCCGCGTATTTAGCGGCCCGTTCGGTTGTCCGACACAGCCGTCGTTTCCAGTTATCTTTGTTTGTTGCGGGCGGAGGGGTGAGACCCCGCCCGCAACTTTAGTCTTAACTACGAAGGGCTTACCCGCCTGAGTGCTTCTCAGATGCAAGGTCGAACCAGTTGTAGCCTTCTGAACCCGTGCTCAGCAGGACGAGATGAATCATCGCTGCCAAAAGGAACAGAAAAACGCCCTGTGCTACAAACACACGACGGGGATCAAAGATGAGCCAGATTTTGTAAAACTTCGCCATTTTCTAATCCCTCCTCAGAACCAAGGACGCCAGATGAACACTGCCAGGTGAGCGACAACGGCAACGGCTGAAAACAACCAAAGCCCGCTCATATAGACAGAGTGCAATTCCTGCGCCTGTTCGTCGGTTAGGCCTGTGAAAGACAGGCTTGAATGATCAGCCATAAAAATTCCTCCGGAACGTTATGCTGACGCCGCGCACCCCGCGGCTGGGTTTCCTTTGGGGTGTGACCCCCTCGGGTAACTGAAGGTCTGTTGCCAGACAGTCAGGTCGATGACCCTATGCCCCCCGAAAGAAGCATAGGGCCGTTCGGGAACCCGTTGGCGAAACGGGTCGTTGCATCCTTGGCGCCATTGGTTGCCCAATGCTCAACCCGCCAAGGGCACAAATCTCTTGCGTCAGGCCGAAAAGATCATCGGCGTGATGATGCGGGCTTGTGACCACGCACGGGCCATTGGCCCTTTGTCCGTAAAGCTGCGTGACCGGATCGCGGCCAGCATCCATGTCAGTGTGGCCAGCGGCAGCGTTGCCACAAAGATCACCGCGAAATAGACCATAAACTCGGTCGAGGGCGTCTTGCGGGCGCGGAGCTGTGGCGCGTCACTTGTCATGTCACTCATGTCTTTTCTCCTCCTTGGTCTTCGTCGGACCGCGCGGCAGATGCCAATGCAGGGTCCAAAGCAGCGACGGTCTCAAGAACCACTCGTTCTGCTCCGGCCGCCAAAGCGGCCTCTTCAGCTGCATCCCTTAGGGTTTTCGCAGCAGAAATTCGGGTTAAAATCGGATGCTGTGCGACGATCTTGTCGAGCATCGTTTGCGCGTCCGCATCCCACGGGAAATCGCGGCGCAAATTGGTTGGCGTTGCAGGGGCGGCGTCCATTTCCGTGCCAAGCGGCAGGATATGGAACAGCGCATCAAACAGACCATTGCAGATCTCTTGGATCATATAGGTCGCACCCGCGTAGCCCATAAAGGGCGTGCCCGTCGCACGACGGATCGCAGCACCGGGGAAACTGGCCGGAATGAACGAAGGTGCGGGACCAAAGCCCGCCTTCAGCTCGGCCAGATACATCTTTTCGTTGATGGACCCCATCACAATCAAAGGCCGTTTCTGACCCATCAAGGCACGGACTTCTTCGTTGTTGGTTTTCTTGCCCGCCGTGCGGCTGACCGCAAAGGCACAAGGCAGCCCCATGTCGTCTTCCAGGAACAACCGGATGCCACGGGCATAGGTCTCATTGGCGACAATCGCAAAAGATGCCGTCGCAAAGAAATCCTGCGTCACCGACCGCCACAAGTCCCAAACGGGTTTGATGGTCGAATGCTTTTCACGCTCAATGAACGGTTCAGGGTCAAGGCCCAACTGCTCGCCCAAAGTGCGCAAGAACTTGGTGGTACTCTCGATCCCGATGGGGGCTTGCAGGTAGGGCTTGTTCAACACCTCACACAAGCCGCGCCCGAACTCTCGGTACATACAGATGTTCACATCGGCATTCACCAGATTGCGCATTTCGGCCACATGGGCACCCAGCGGCATCACCATGTTGACCTCAGCACCAAGCCCTTCGACCAAGCGTCGAATTTCGGCCAGATCAGACGGCATATTGAACGTACCATACATCGGCCCGAGGATGTTGACGCGGGGCTTGGCCCCTTCTTCACGCTTCTTCTCGGGCGGCATCCGGCCTTTGGTCATGCCAAACTCGGTAAAGATCCAAGTCATAGCGCGATCAGCCGCCTGCCATTGATCCTCATCAATCGTGCGGGGCAAGAAGCGTTGAATGTTGGTGCCTTGCGGGGTCACACCGCCACCGATCATCTCGGCGATAGATCCGGTGACAACGACGGCAGGCAACGCAGGGTCCAGCGTGTCCCAAGCCCGCTTCATCGCGTCCTCGGTGCCTTGGCCCATTTCGTCTTCAGACAGGCCAGTAACCACAATAGGCAATTCGTGCGGTGGCAAAGCGTCGGTGTAATGCAAGACAGAGGTGACCGGCAGGTTCTCACAGCCCACAGGCCCGTCGATCACAACCTGCAATCCTTTGACAGCACAAAAGGCGTAAACCGCCCCCCAATACCCGCCAGCGCGATCATGATCTTGGATCAGCATAGGCCACCGCCAGTCTGCACCTGTCGGTGTACAGGTTGTGTACGGATTGTGCACAGGTTGTGCAGGCCATTTTGGGCCGTGATATCAAGGTGCACCATCATATCATCTGCGCCGCCTGTGCCGCACGCGCTTGCTTGTCCAGCTTCTTCTGATGGGCTGCACGGAAGTCAGGACGCAGGTTCGGATCGCCTTCCCAAACGCCAGCGGTATCGCCGTCACCGACACCCTCAAAGAAGGCTTTCATATGTTCCATACGGGCCTTGTTGCCGATGGCAGCATTGATGACCTCAGCCAGTGATCCCGCCCCCGCAGGCCCCATCAAAGGCCGCGCAGAAATCAGGTTGGTGAAATACAAAGACGGAATGCCAAGCGCCTTAGCCTTCTGCACAACAGGGGTTGTGCCAATCGCAAGATCAGGCTTGATCGCTTCCATCGCGGCGCAATCATCTTCCAATGAGGCGCGGTAAGTCACGGTCACACCCTTTGCACGCAGCCAATCGGCATCAGCAGCCGACCACGGTGTGTTAGGAACAGCCGTGCCCACATAAGGCACATTGGCACCGCTCTCAATGAGCAGACGGGCGACCAATAATTCCGAGCCTTCATAACCACTTAGCGTGATCGTTCCTTTGATCGGAGCTTTGGCCAAAGCATCCTTGATCACCGGCAAAAACGCATTTTGGGCAGCAGCAATCTGATCGGACGTCGCGCCATGGGCCTGACCAATACCGGCCAACCAATCAGCCGTGCCGTCATAGCCCACAGGGGCGGACCCCACGACAGGGCGACCAGCGGCCTTAAACTCGCGCACGGATGCGGTGTAGAACGGGTGGATCGCAGCAGCGACAGAACAATCAAGGGCAGCGTAAAGCTCGCGCCATTCGCGGGTCGGAACAACCGGACCAGCAGCCAAACCCATAGGGGCCAGCATCGCACCAATCATCATCGGATCAGCAGGGAACATCTCGCCCAGCAAAGCAACCGTCGGGCGGTCGGATTTGCCCGTTTCAGGCATGGCAACGGGGCCCGCCTCAATCTCGGCGCGGGCATAATTCAGCATGGCGCCTGCCAGCACATCCTTCGCCTCGGCATGGGTCGGAATGCCAAAACCGGGGACATCAATGCCCACAACACGCACGCCATCAATCTGTTCAGGCAGCAGACGCAAAGGCACGCCGCTGGCAGTTGGAACACAAAGGTTGGTCACGACAATCGCATCAAGCTTATCAGGATCGGCGATCTCATGGACCGCCTCGCGGATGTCCTCAAACAGCTTGCCGGTGACAAGCGTTTCGGAATTGAACGGCACATAGCCGACAGACCGGCGGGCACCGTAGAAATGGGACACGAAAGACAGACCGTAAACGCAGCAGGCCGATCCAGACAGGATCGTGGCAACACGCTTCATCCGCAGACCCACACGCAACGACCCAAAGGCCGGACACATGGATTGCGGCTGGTCATGCGGACCCATCGGGTAGTCTTCGGCGTATTGATCCAAAATCTCATTCTGACCGGCCATACGGGCAGCCGCCGCCATTTCAGGCTTGGACGTACATCCGCCGTCCATGGCCACAGGGGCGGTTTGGTCTGCCGTGCGCGTCAGGTCGCCATTGGGGTGACCTTTGATCACCTCGACCTTATCGGCACCGTCATATGTGATTTCTTCACTCACTGGATCATGCCTCGTCGTAGACGACTTCTAGGGATGGTTTTGGCTCGGCATTGCTGCCGCGCATGTCCATGTCTGTGGCAGGCACAAGCTGGTAATCACCGCCCGTGTCCTTGGCATCGAACAGGCCAAGCAACCCGTCCTGATCCAGCGGAACTGGGCGCACAGGCGGGGCAATCCCCACTGCATCGCCAAGACCTGCAAACATCTCGCCCCATTCGCTCTCCATCGTGCCAACGATTTGGTAGTTGGCAGATTTCTTGCGCAGGTCGTCGTTTTGCGGAATCGAGGCCAGAACCGGAATATCGACCGCTTCGGCAAAGGCTTGCGCCTCGCCTGTGCCATCGTCCTTGTTGATGACCAGTCCGGCGACACCGACGTTGCCACCCAGTTTGCGGAAATACTCCACGGCCGAGCACACATTGTTGGCCACGTACAGTGACTGCAAATCGTTCGAGGCAACCAAGATCACCTTTTGCGCCATGTCGCGGGCGATCGGCAGACCGAAGCCGCCACAAACCACGTCGCCCAAGAAGTCGAGCAAGACATAGTCAAAATCCCAATCATGGAAGCCCAGCTTTTCGAGCAGTTCAAATCCATGAATAATCCCACGGCCACCACAGCCGCGCCCCACTTCGGGGCCACCAAGTTCCATCGCGAAAACACCACCGCGCTTGAAGCACACATCGCCAATAGCGACTTCTTCGCCGGCAAGCTTCTTCTTCGATGAGGTCTCAATGATCGTCGGGCAAGCCTTGCCGCCAAACAGCAGGCTCGTCGTGTCAGATTTTGGGTCGCAACCAATCAGCAGAACACGCTTGCCCTGCTCGGCCATCATGTGGCTCAGGTTGGCCAGCGTGAAGGATTTACCGATCCCGCCTTTGCCGTAGATCGCGATGATCTGGGTTTTGCTGGTCGGCTCGCCCTGCGGCACCTCTAGCGTTGGCTCGGCGGCTTCTTCGCGGAGACGTTGGTCGAAATCCTTGAGATTCGGCACTTCATCTTTCATGCGGCGTCCTTCCAGTTCAAAATCATTTTGAGGCACTCAGGATCTGAAAATGCCGTATCGTAAGCGCCGCTCGCACCAGCGGCGTCGGCTTGATGGGTGATAAGACCGTCCAGCGACAACGCGCCAGATTCGACCAAGGCCCGTGTGGCCGTAAGATCATCGCGGGCCCATTCGGCAGCCACGCGGAAACGCGCTTCTTTCATGAAGGCCGGCGGAAACCTGAACGACAAAGGCTGTGAATAGAAACCGGCCAGAACGATCTCGCCACCCTTTGCGATCCGACCCACAAGGTCGTTCAAAAGGGTGCCGTTGCCGGAAGCATCATAGATGGATCGATAGTCGCGACGCTCGTCAGTTTCAGGATCAATGACCTCATAGCCCGTGGCCCCTGCCCTACGCGCGGGATCAATTTCCCAAACAGTCGGTGCAGGCGCACCAGCGGCAATCGTCAGACGCGCCAGCAAACGACCCAGCACACCGTGACCCACGATCAGGTCAGGCATCGCCTTGTCCAATCCCGCCATCGCATGACGCGCGGTCGCGGCCAAAGCCAGCAAAGACCCTTCAGCACCAAAGCCGCGGTCAATCTTGGTGACACGCTCACTGTCCGAAACCAGACGGGACGCGGACCCGCCGAACAGCCCAAAGGCGCCATCGTAGCAATTGGCGCCGGGTACAAACACATAATCGCCAGGCTTGTAGCCGGACAGCGGACCGGCCTCGACAACTTCGCCAGCGGCCTCATAGCCCGGCACAAGCGGATAACCCATTCCAGGGAACGGTGGCATCGTGCCATCCCAGAACAGTTTCTCGGTGCCCGTAGAAATGCCGGAATGGGCGATATCAACGACAACATCACCCGCAGCCGGCGCGTTCAGCGGCAGCACTTCAAGCCCGATCTCTTTTGGACCTTTCAGAAGAACGGCGATGGTATCCAATGTAGTCTCCGTCCCAGTTTGGCTACGGTCTCTGTCTTGACGCAGAGACTCAGGTGTCTTGAATTTGGTAGTGTCAGTTTAGACTGACATACTAAAGTGTCAATTCTTTTAGACACTTTTCGGACAAGGGCGCAGGGCGCTACTTCTGCGCGGTCAGCGCTTGGGTCACGAAAGGACGGGCAGCACGGGGAACCTGAATGTTGGTAAATCCGGCCTCTTGGCACAGCGCGCTGATATCTTCGGCCGATCTGGCCCGTCCGGTCTGCATCGCCATTGTATAAAAGGCGAAATAGACGTCTCCGGCCCGTTCAGGCTTGGCACCACCGGCCATGGGCTCCGATATGATCAACCGCCCGCCATCGGGCAAAGCCGCATATACATCCGCCAGCAACTGCCGCACGGTGTCGTCGCTGTGGTCATACAAAACACGGATCAGCGAAATCGCATCAGCCCCTTGCGGGATAGGATCATCACGGAAAGACCCCGATAAAACCGAAACACGCGCACCCATACCCGCCAGATCGAATCGTTCCACACCGGCAGGGGCGACAGCAGGCAAATCGAACAACTGCATCTCAAGGTCGGGATAGGCACGGCCAACAGCCTCAAGAAAGGCCCCCGTGCCACCGCCAATATCCAAAAGCTTAGAGACACCCTTAAACGACACCGCCTTCAAGGTATCCTCGGCCACCAACCCTTGGGACTGAGACATAAGATCGGAATAGGTTTCAGCCACCACTGGATCAGCAGCACCCCCTGCCCCGAAGACATAAGGCCAGAACTGGGACAGCTCGGTTTGCGCGGGTCCACGCAGCAGCGCCACAGGGTCCGCAAGATCGGCATAGAACGCGCGGTGATGTTTGATCATCGCCTCAAGGCCGGGGACACCCTGCAAGGCAGCCCCCTTGCGGGCCAAAGCAAATCGACCACCCCGTTTGCGTTTCAGCAGATCAAGGGCGGCCCCCGCCTGCAACAAGATCGCCGTGCGATCAGTATCAAGACCCAAAGCCCGCGCCATCTGGTCAGGCGTCTGGGGGCCACTGCGCAAGCGGCGAAACACATCCAGTTCAACCAAAGCCATCAAGACTTGGGACTGCACAAAGCCCTGCACAATATCGAACAATGCCGCGCCATCGCGACGGGCCTGCCCGCGGGTCAGCGGAAAATGCGCGGCCCAAGATTGAAATCCGGGACGGGCAACCAAACGGTTCAACCAGCCGCCGCGCCAACGCGGGGGGACAGGCTCATCCGCCAATGTCATGAATTTTGGCGCACAGGGGCAACAGGGGTCAGACGCTCGGCTTGCATACGGACCATTTCAGCCAGTTGGGCCTCACCAGGACACTGCGGGATCGACGCGATGGCACCGGCCAGAATGTCTTTCAAACGCTTTGTGGCACCCTGTACGCCCAGCTCTGACACCGCATTGGGGCGACCATGCAGATCATCCTGACCGGCAGGTTTGCCAAGGGTGTCGGCATCATAAAGGGCATCGCGCAAGTCATCGGCAACTTGGAACGCCTCGCCAATGCGGGCGCCCAGTTCTTCCCAAGGCTCGGCCTCTTGGCCCGCTGCAACAGCGCCCATCTGGGTGGCGGCAATAAACAACGCACCGGTCTTGGCACGGTGATAGGCAGACAGATCCACCTTCGGCTCACTTTCCCAACCTTGGCCCGCGCAAATGCCAAAAGGCATGCCGGTGCGTTGGGACAGGGTCAGAATAAGTTGGGCAACACGCATGGGGTCTTGGGCAGACACACGGGCCAGAACCTCAAAGGCCAGCACGATCAAGCTGTCACCGGTCAACAGGGCCAAAGGCTCCGAATAGGCTTTGTGCACAGATGGTTTGCCGCGCCGGATATCGGCATCGTCAAAGCAAGGCATATCGTCATGCACAAGGGACGCGCAGTGGATCAGCTCAAGGGCGACAGCAGCAGCATCCGCAATCTCGGGGCGGTCATCACCGCAGGCCATAGCCACCGACATCAGGATCGTAGGGCGGATACGGGCGCCGCCGGGGCTTGTCGCATAGTCAAGCGCAGAGGCCAGCTTGGGCGGTGCAGGTTGCCCCTGCCCGATGGCGATAGCCTTGGAAATTGCATCTTCAACGCGGCGACTAAGACCCATCGGATGTACCCTTTTATCCATGACGCGCTCTACAAAGTGTAAGCTTTGCATAACACAATACTGTAAACTACACTGGACACATTCTATTCTTGAGTCAACAATCAGTCTAAACCCGCACCGGAGAATCCATGCAACCACCTGCCCTATCCGCGTCAAACAGCGCAGCCGTCATCGGCGGCGGCGTGGGCGGGCTTGCCTGCGCGATCCGGCTGGCGGCGGCAGGAATGAAAGTGAACCTGTTTGAAAGCCATGGCCATCTGGGCGGCAAAATCAGAACTATCGACAGCGCCGCGGGGCCGGTTGACGCAGGCCCGACCGTTCTGACGATGCGCCATGTGTTCGACGATCTCTTTGCAGCAGCAGGGCAGCGGCTCGAAGATCATGTGACCCTTGTCCCGCAGCCCACACTTGCGCGGCATTTCTGGGCGGACGGGTCGACGTTGGATTTACACGCAGACAAAGACGCGAACATCGCGGCCGTGACAGATTTTGCAGGGGCAAAGGCGGCGCAGCAGTTTCAGGCATTCTGTGATCGATGTGCCAAGCTGTTCGACGCCTTCGATGCGCCCATGATGCAATCCGCCAGTCCCAGCCTCATGGAATTGTCGCGGCATGTGATGGCACGGCCTTCGCTTATTCCGGCCATGGCCCCCCTATCGAGTTTGGCGGGTATGTTGAAACGGCAGTTCGATGATCCAAGACTGCAACAGCTGTTCGGGCGCTACGCGACCTATGTGGGCGGCTCGCCCCTGCAATCGCCAGCACTCCTCGCGTTGATCTGGCAGGCCGAGGCCGCAGGCGTCTGGGTCGTAGAAGGCGGAATGCACAAGCTGGCAGAAGCGATGGGGCACGTGGCGCAAGACTTGGGCGTTGAAATACACCTCGACACCCCCGTCGCACGGATCGAACACCAAGGCGGGCGGGCCACAGGGATCGTTTTGGAAGACGGCACGCGCCAAGCCGCAGACAAGGTCGTGTTCAACGGCGACCCAAGGGCCTTGGCAACAGGGTTATTGGGGCAAGGCACTGCCCATCTCGTCCCCAAAAGCCGCACAGCAGATCGGTCCTTGTCGGCACGGGTCCACAGCTTTGCGGCAACGCCTACGGGCCTCGATCTGTTGCACCACAATGTGTTGTTCGCGGATGTGCCCAACAGCGAATTCAAAGATATCAAAGCAGGCAAAACGCCAAGCGACGCGACCCTTTACATCTGCGCCGAAGACAGAGGCACCGCTGCGCCACCGCCCGCGCTTGAACGGTTCGAGATCATCACAAACGCAGCCCCAATAGGCCAAACACAAGACGACCAAGAGGAGCTAGAGACATGGCACCAACAGACACTCACGCGGATGCGGGACAGCTTCGGACTAAGCTTTTCGCCAAGCCCAAGCGCCAGCAGCATAACGACGCCGCAAATGTTTCACGCGATGTTCCCGGGGTCTCTGGGGTCTCTTTACGGACAGACACCGCACGGGATGTTGGCGGCCTTCGAGAGACCTTTGGCGACGACAGCCGTGACGGGGCTTTATCTGGCCGGGGGCGGGTGCCATCCGGGGGCGGGGGTGCCTATGGCGACGCTCTCAGGCCGGCACGCGGCCGAGGCGATCTTGCACGACCAAACTTCGGCATCGACGTCGGCCCCAATGGCTACGCGTGGTGGTACGTTGACGGCCTAAGCGATTGCGGAACGCGGGCGGTGTCGGTGATCGGGTTTATCGGGTCCGTCTTCTCGCCGTGGTACAAATGGTCGGGGCGCAAAAACCCGCAAAACAACGTCTGCATCAACGTGGCCACCTACGGCAAAGGCGGACGGTTCACGATGACAGATCGCGGGCAATCAGCACTGCGCCAAACAGCGTCACGGCTTGAGGTCGGCCCGTCAATGATGCGCTGGGATGGAGACCAGTTGGTGATCGACATCAACGAAGTGTCCGGCCCCCCGATCATCAGCCGGATGCAAGGTCAGATAAGGGTGATCCCGACGGCGATCACGGATGTGGAACTGGCGCTGACACCTGACGGCGCGCACATATGGCGGCCTTTCGCGCCCACCAGCCGCATCGAAGTCGACATCGACCGCATGGGCTGGCAGTGGTCCGGCCACGGGTACTTTGACGCCAATTTCGGGACACGGGCGCTGGAGGAAGATTTCAGCTACTGGACATGGGGACGCTATCCAACCGCAGACGGAGCCACCTGTTTTTACGATGCCACGCGGCTCGATGGATCAGAGCTTGCGGCAGGGTTTAAGTTTCACACCGATGGATCCTCTGAGCAGATCCCCCTGCCCCCAAAAGCCAAAATGAAACGCAGCCTGTGGAAAGTCGCGCGGGACACCCGTGCGGACGCGGGCTACCAACCGCACCAAGTGCAAAACATGCTCGACGCGCCGTTCTATTCACGCTCGGCGGTGCGCACGCAGTTGGACGGGGTTGAGACGGTCGGGGTGCACGAAGCCCTTGATCTGACACGCTACAGATCACCATTGCTAAAGCCCATGCTGGCTGTGCGGGTGCCACGCAGAAAGGGCTGGCAGTTCGACTAAGCGAACCCCTGCGGTTTGAGTATTTCTGGAAAAATGAAGATCAAGGCGCGGGCGTGCCGGCCTCATCCGGGTTGAGCTTCCACACAGACCAATTCAGCGCGGCGGCGATTGTCACCCAAAGCAGATAGGGCGCGAACAACAGGCCCGCAGTTGTATCCACCTGCCAAAGCGCCAGCATGGTTGCACAGACCGTGGCCCACAGCACGCATATCACGGCCATGGCCATTTTGATTTTCTTCAACCCGAAGAACACCGGCGTCCAGAGCGCGTTAACAGCGATTTGCATCGACCAAAGGGCCATCGCAATGCCATTGTCCGGCTGGCCAGCAACGATCGCTCCTGCCCAAGCCATGCAGACATACAAGCTTGTCCACGTCACAGGAAACACCCAATCCGGCGGTGTCCAGCTTGGCTTGTTTAGGCTGCGATACCATGCATCGGGTGGAAACAGACCACCGGTCATACCAGCACCAAGACAGGCCGCAAAGAAAATGCAAAAGGAAAGCCAGAACATAAGGAACCTCGCAGGGCGTTAGCCGGTGTCTTTGGCCATTCCTACGCTTGAAAGCGGCGACAGTCCACGGCTGTGCGCCTCTGCGGCAGCAAGCGCTTCGATCACGCTGTCGCCACGGGTGCGGCGCGGCGCATCGGCTGTTGCGTCCACCAGAAATCGGACCTCGTCCAACGGCTCTGCGAACAGCACCGCCGAGCGCGGCATAATCATACTGAACCCCGCCTGCAAAACAGATTGCCCCAGCCACCCGATTTTTTGGGCTTTGCTGGTGCGCGCACGGGCCGAAATACTGTCGTAGCCCATATGGGTCAGCTGGCTGCCAATGCCTGCATATATATGACGGGCGGCAAAAATGCCGGGCCGACAGGAACGGGGCAACGCGGCCACCCCTGCCTCTGATCGCATGTAAAGCCGGTTGGCCTGCATGACCAGTTGTTTGGCCATTGCCTTGATCGCTTTGGTGGGGCGCGGATCGGCAAGGAAATCCTCAGGCGTAATCCCCGCCTCATCCAGCCAATCCAGCGGCAAGTACAGCCGCCCTTCCAACGCGTCTTCGCCGATATCACGCGCGATATTGGTCAGCTGCATCGCAACGCCCAGATCACAGGCGCGCGCCAAGGCCCCACGATCACGGACTTGCATCAACACGCACATCATCGCACCCACGGCCGATGCCACACGTGCCGAATAATCGCGCAGCTCGGACAGGGTTTGGTAGCGCCGGTCTTGGGCGTCCCATTCAAGCCCTTCCAGCAAAGCCTCAGGCAAGGCGCGCGGCATATCAAACTGTTCTACAATCGCTGCAAAAGCCCGATCAGGGGCCGCGTTTTTAGGGCGCCCCAAATAGACCAGATCAAGCCGTTCGTGTAGCCGTGCCACAGCGGCGGCTTTCTCGGATTGCAGGTCAACTTCGTCATCGGCCAAGCGGCAAAACGCATAAAGCGCAAGGGCCGGATCACGCACTTTGGACGGCAACAAACGGGACGCCGCATGGAAAGACAAAGACCCGTGCCGGATCGCCTCGCGGCAGTGTTCTAGATCATCTGGATCAATCATTTCACCACCGCCGGATCAGGCACCAGTTGTGCCAAGACTTCTGCCGTTGAAATTACGCCCGGAACGCCCGCACCGGGGTGGGTGCCAGCACCCGCCAGAAACAGATTTTCGGCTTCTTCCGATACATTGTGCGGCCGGAACCATGCGCTTTGAAAAATGCGCGGCTCAATCGAAAAACCGGACCCGTTGGGCGACAGATAGCGGTCGCGGAACGTCTCAGGCGTAAAGACAGCCTCGGTGCTGATGTGCTCGGTCACACCGGGCAGCAACTGATCTTCGAGAACCGCCAGAACCTTGGCCTTATAGGCCTCTTGTTCGGCCGCCCAATCGACGGGGTTGTCATGCCCAAGATGCGGCACAGGCGACAGGACATAGAACGTATCATCCCCATCCGGCGCGACAGTGGCATCAGTGACAGAGGGTCGATGCACATAAAGCGACATGTCATCGGCCAGCTTGCCCTTGATGAAAATGTCGTCGATCAGCCCTTTGTAGCGCGGCCCGTTGAGAATGGTGTGGTGGCCGACGTCAGTCCACATATCGGCCGTGCCTTTGGTGCCAAAATACCAAACGTAAAGCCCCATAGACCAACGGGATTTCTTCAGCTTGGCAGGCAGCCAGCGTTTCTTTTTGTGATTGCGCAAAAGGCGGTCATAGGTGTGGCCGGCATCGGCATTTGAGACAACAACATCGGCTTTGATTTCATCCCCCGTGGCCAGCTTAACACCACGGGCGACACCATCGCGAACAATGATCTCATCGACTTCGGTATTGAAGACAACCTGCCCCCCCTGCCCTTCGATCACATCGACCATGGCATCGGCAATCGCAGCAACACCACCCATCGCATAGTGCACCCCGAATTCCTTTTCGAGATGCGAGACAAGGATATACATCGAGGTCACCCGAAACGGATCACCACCAATGAACAGGGGATGGAACGACAAGGCCATCCGCAGCCGTTCGTCTTTGACGCGGCGGGCGGCATGGGCATAGACAGACCGGTCGGCGCGCATCATCGCGAATGTCGGCAGCACTTTAATCAGATCCAACAGCTTGTGCATGGACCGGCGGCCAAGGTCCTCAAACCCGAACCAATATCGGGCCTCGCTGTCCCTCAGAAACTTCTCATAACCCTTCACATCCGAAGGAGACAAACGGGCGACCTCGGCAAGCATCTCGTCGGTATCTTGAGAGGCACGGAATTTCGATCCATCCGGCCAGCGGATTTCATAAAACGGATCCATCGGGCGCAGATCAACATCCGCATGAAAGTCGCGGCCACAAGCAGCCCAAAGCTCTTTCAAGATCTGCGGAACAGTAATGATGGTCGGACCAAGATCAAACCGGTGGCCGTCTTGATGAATACACGACCCGCGTCCGCCGGCAACATCCAGCTTGTCGATGACGGTGACACGGTAGCCTCTGGCCCCTAACCGCATGGCCGCAGCCAACCCACCCAGACCTGCGCCCACGACGACTGCATGGGCAGCATCATGGCGGGTGGCGGTCTTCGTATTGATCGGCTCAAGGCGTGTCATCATTGGAATACACTACAACTGTCTACTTTTGTTTACAATTGCGGCAAAGCGACTTTTCAATCAACCCTTTATGTGTCAGACTTTGTTGACACTTAAGGACGCAGCCGGCTGCCAACGCCCCTATGAATACAGTCTCGCTCAGCTTTTTCCGGTTCAAATCACCGCTCAGTCGCCTCTGGGCGCTCGGCATGATGGGACTGCCGCGATTCGCGATTGGAAAGACACCAGACATCGGGTTTTGGAAACTGTTCGGGTCAGGCAAAGGCGACGGATTCGGGGTCACCCTAAACCCCCGCGATTTCGCCATTCTGTCGGTCTGGCCGGATGAGCCTACAGCAAGGGCACGCACAGCTGAGGCCCCCGCTTTCAAACGCTACCACAAACGGGCCTATGAAAGCTGGACGGTCTTCCTGAACGCCACATCCGTGCGCGGCGCATGGTCCGGCAAGGAACCGTTTGAAACAGGGGCAATGGCAGGCAACGGCCCCGTCGCCTTCCTGACACGGGCCACCATCAAACCCTCGGCAGGCGTGCAATTCTGGAAAAAAGTGCCCAACATCTCGGACGCCATCGCGCAGGACAGCCACGTCCTGTTCAAAGCAGGCATCGGCGAGCTGCCGCTTTTACAACAGGTCACGTTCTCGGTCTGGCCCGACACCAAAACGATGTCAAATTTCGCCTACAAGGACGGACCACACGCGCAGGCCATCAAAGCAGTGCGCGACGGGGACTGGTTCAGCGAAGAGCTTTTCGCGCGTTTCAAAGTCTTAGGCGACAGCGGCACATGGGGCGGCAC
This sequence comes from uncultured Sulfitobacter sp., assembly GCA_964636575.1. Taxonomy (GTDB): domain Bacteria; phylum Pseudomonadota; class Alphaproteobacteria; order Rhodobacterales; family Rhodobacteraceae; genus CAZWSE01. The sequence goes on from CAZWSE010000055.1 coordinate 16,255, forward strand.
CAGCCCGCTCTCTCAATTGACGGAAAGAACACCATGAACACGCCCTTCCCGTTTTCGGCGATCGTCGGTCAGGACCAGATGAAGCAAGCAATGGTTCTGACAGCCATCGACCCCAGCATCGGCGGGGTTTTGGTGTTCGGGGATCGGGGCACCGGCAAATCGACAGCCGTGCGCGCGCTTGCAGCCCTTTTGCCACCCATCGAACAAGTCGAAAGCTGCCCCGTGAACAGCGCAAAGCTGGAAAACAGCCCCGATTGGGCTGAATTAGAGTCTAAATCCATCGTCACACGCCCCACACCCGTGATTGATCTGCCGCTCGGGGCCACAGAAGACCGCGTTGTCGGTGCGCTTGATATTGAACGCGCGCTGACCCGTGGCGAAAAGGCATTTGAACCGGGCTTGCTGGCCCGCGCCAACCGCGGGTATCTCTATATCGACGAGGTCAATCTGCTCGAAGATCACATCGTTGATCTGCTGCTCGACGTGGCACAATCAGGGGAAAACGTGGTGGAACGCGAAGGGCTGTCCATCCGGCATCCCGCGCGCTTTGTACTTGTTGGCTCCGGCAACCCTGAAGAGGGCGAACTGCGGCCGCAACTGCTAGATCGGTTCGGCCTGTCGGTAGAGGTCAAATCCCCCAATGAAGTGGCGGAACGGGTCGAGGTCATCCGCCGCCGCGATGCCTTTGAACACGACACAGACGCGTTTTTGACCACATGGCAGGCGGAAGACGCCAAAATCCGCGATCAAATCCTGAAAGCGCGCAAAGCTCTGCCAAAGATCAAAACGCCCGACGCAATCCTAAGCGATTGCGCAGAACTGTGCATCGCACTCGGCTCCGACGGGCTGCGGGGCGAACTCACCTTGCTCAAAACTGCCCGCGCGCAGGCCGCGTGGCAAGGCGACAAAACACTCAAACGCGACCACTTAAGCCGCGTTGCAGCCTCGTCGCTGTCACACCGATTGCGGCGCGACCCATTGGACGAGGCAGGCTCAAGCACCCGCGTCACCCGCATCGTGGAAAGCGTGCTCGGCTGATGCCGACCCCCCTGCCCTCCCCTGCCGATCAATCCGGCGCGGAGTGGACGGATTGGAGTCTCATACTCAAACTTCTGGCGATTGATCCCATCGGGCTAGGCGGGCTGACCCTGCGCGCGCGTTCCGGCCCTGTGCGCGACCGGATGGTGCAGGATTTGAACAGCCTGCCCTTGCCCACCCGTAAGCTTCACCCCGGCATTTCGGATGAACAGCTTTTTGGCGGCATTGATATCTCGTCTACGCTCAGCGGTGGACAACTTGTTGTTTCTAAAGGGTTATTAGAAAATTCGAGCACGCTAGTCCTGACAATGGCGGAACGATGCGACGCCGCGCTGGCCGCAAAACTGGCGCAGCATCTCGACGCTGGCGCGCAAGGCCCGCTGATCGTTCTGGACGAAGGCGCAGAAGACGAAGAACAGGCCCCTGCCCCGCTGACAGACAGGCTCGCCTTTCATTTGTCCCCGCGGGGACAGCTGCCGAAAGATCACCCCGCTGAGACTGGCCTGACAGTGACCGAGCGAACCACTGCACAGCATCGCCTGTCGCAGATGACCCTCGACGATGCCACGCCCGAGGCCCTGATCACCCTCGCCCTCCAATTCGGGATCGCGTCTTTGCGGACACCAACGCTCGCCCTGCGCTGTGCCCGCGCACATGCCGCCCTGATGGGCCGCACGCAGGTTGGCCCCACAGACATCGCCGTGGCCGCGACGCTGGTCTACGCACCCCGCGCCACCCAGATCCCCGATCTGGACCCCCCGCAAGACGACACGCCGCCCGAACAGCCACCAGAAACCGACCCATCAGACGACGACATGGACGGCCCGCAGGCCGACAGCCTGCCCGATGCGGATATGATGGTTGAGGCCGTGAAATCACTGCTGCCCGCAGGTCTGATAGAAACGCTTGTCCCCGCGGGGACAACGCGCGGCGCCACAGGCAGCGGTGCGGGCCAAAAGCGCAAGGGAAACCGGCGCGGACGACCTTTGCCGTCTCGTGCAGGGCGGCTCGACGGACAGTCTCGGATTGATCTTGTGGCAACCCTGCGCGCCGCAGCACCATGGCAGCCGATGCGCCGCGCACAGCAGCCGGACCGTGAGGGATTGCTCATTCGATCCTCAGATATCCGCCTGCGCAGGTATGAAGAAAAGTCAGACCGCGTGCTGATCTTTGCCGTGGATGCATCAGGCTCCGCCGCCGTATCCCGTCTGTCCGAAGCCAAAGGTGCGATCGAACTCCTGCTATCCGAAGCCTACGCCCGCCGCGATCACGTCGCCCTCATCTCGTTTCGGGGAACAGAGGCCGAAATCCTGCTGCCACCGACGCGGTCTTTGGTGCAAACCAAACGCAGGTTGGCCGGATTGCCCGGTGGCGGCGGAACACCCTTAGCCGCAGGGCTGAAAGAGGCCGCAGAACTTGCCGTTCTCAGCCGCGCCAAGGGACTTTCGCCCACAATCGTGCTGTTGACCGACGGCCGCGCCAATATCGCGCTCGACGGCACCGCTGACAGGGCCACCGCCGCGCAGGATTCCGAGACCTTGGCCAGCACTTTGCGCGCGCAAGGCATCCCGTCGCTCGTGATCGACATGTCAAACCGCCCCCAACAGGCGCTGGAGACGCTGGCAGGGGTGCTAGACGCGCCTTACGTCGCCTTGCCCCGTGCGGACGCTCAAAAGCTCTCAGGGGCCGTCACAGCCGCTCTGAGCGAGGCTTAGGGCATGGCAAGGGCCAATATCCCGCCCGATTGGCCGCTTGCCCAGTGTTCGCGACAGGTCCGGTGCAGGCCGCATCGCTGGCACGTGCAAGAACTCGGGGCAGGGGAAACGCTGCTGTTCCTGCACGGGGCAGGCGGCTCCACCATGTCGTTTCGAGACCTGCTGCCCGAGCTTTCCAAGCACTTCCACGTCGTCGCCATCGATCTACCAGGGCAGGGGTTCACACAACTCGGGGCACGGCACCGCAGCGGGCTGGATGAGACAAGCGCTGACATCGCAGCGCTGATCCAGTCGCAAGACTGGCAGCCCACTGGGATCATCGGACATTCAGCAGGGGCGGCCATCGCACTTACGCTCTCGCAAACGCTTGTGTCCCCGCGGGGACAGCCACCTAAGGCTGTCGGCATAAACGCAGCGCTCGGCAATTTCGAGGGGCTGGCAGGGGTCACATTCCCGATCATCGCCAAGCTTCTGGCCATGGCGCCTTTCACAGCAAATCTGTTCTCAAAAGCAACGGGAAACACCAAACGCGTTTCGAGCCTAATCAGCGGGACAGGGTCTAAGTTAGACTCTAACGGACTAGAGCTTTACCGCCAACTCGTCTCAAACCGGGACCACGTCGACGGGACGCTTTTGATGATGGCGCAATGGCAGCTTGATAACCTGCTCAAAGCACTGCCCCAAATCACCGCAGAGACGCTTTTGATCGGCTGCACAAACGACAAAGCGGTACCCGCAATCACATCCAAAACAGCCGCGGATAAAATGCCAAATGCGCGCTACTTAGAACTGCCCGACCTAGGGCACCTCGGCCACGAAGAAGACCCGCAGCAGTTCGTAAAACTGATCACCGATTTCATGACCCAGACGGCTTAAGCTGATCCAGAAACAGACGCACCGCGGCCTCCAAACGACGCGGATCAACAGCGCTAAAATCCTGGCTCATCTGGATCTCAAACTTGCCGTCCGAGGCCGTGCATTTGGCAACACCCTCAATCCGGTTCAGCTTCAATGTGGTCTTGGACGAACTGCGCGGAGCAGCGGCAGTTTTGCTCTTGGCGGCAGGCTTCGCAGCGCCCACAGCAGCACGCAGCAAGGCGACTTCACCAGCCTCGGTCCGGTCAGGATTGTTGGACAGTACAGACCTGATCTGACCCGCCAAACGGGGCTCTGAATCCAGCGATTTCAACAACTGCAAGCCCAAAGCCCGCGGGATCGCTTCAGCAAACTTCAACTGCGGACCAAGCACCTTCATCAACTGGGCAAAATGGCGGATATAACTGCGTTTCTGACGACCAGCAGAGGCGAACAGGATATCAACAGCATCAGGGTTTTCACCAATAACAGTGCCCTTCTCAGCGGCATAAGACATCGCCAACTGGGCCATCTCCGCAAAGGAAATATCGCGGCGAACAAGGTTCTCATCGACCATACGGCGATAGAGCACATCCAGCTGCGCGCCCTTGGCCTGCAAAGTGGCAGGAATGGTCGCATATTTGGCGTCACCCGTTTCCTTGAACAAGGCGCGATAAGCAGACAATCGACGGAACCCTTGGATCAACTCAAAACCGCTTTCAGTCTCTTCCACGTGGATAGGATTGGACAGACCAACAGCAACGATGGAATCCTTCAATTCCTGCAACTCAGGGTCGCGGGTGGCGGACCGGTCTCGGGTCAGCTTAACTGTCAAAACAGCGTCCACAGGCACCATACCAACGATCTGACCGTTCTTCTTGAGGGTCACAAACTCATGGGCCAAACGGTCGTTCTCGGCACGTATGGCAGCCTCGGCCTGTTGGCGGTCAGACAGGGCATCGGCGTTCTCGGAAATGGCGGCTGCCATGGGGCCACGACGGGCGGGCGTTTCTTCTGTCCCCGCGGGGACAGCAGGGGCCTCGGTGTCTTCAAAATCAATGTCGAATACGCGGCGTTTGCTCATGGTCTATCCTCCAACTGATCCCACGCGGCGACGGTGTGGGCTTTGAATTCTGCGTAAGCCTGATCGAACGACGCACGGGCGCGGCGCCAGGTCTCACGGGTCATATCGCGGTAATCAATTTCATAGATCGACGACAGGAACCGGCCGGATTGCTCAACAGCGCGGGTCATCTCAATAGGGTGCTCGGTCACACGGTCGCCAAAGACCTTCACAAAGGCCTGCTGCATGGCGCGGTGCAAATCATTGTTCGGCTCAAAGCGGGTCAGCAAAAACCGGACATCAGCAAAGGCCTTGGGCAGTTGCAATGTCCCCGCGGGGACAAGGCCGGCAAAGCGGCTCAGATCCTCAAGGGCCTCAGCCAACTGGCCAATGAAAGAGGTCGTGGAATCGTATTCCCAATACCCCGGACCGGACGGGATATAGAGCATATCCGCCGCGAAAACCGCGTTCATCGATTGATAGCCAATCGCAGGCGGGCAATCGAACAAGATCAAGTCGTAGGCATCATCAGGCAGCTGATCCAGGAACCGCGATACCGCCGCAAAGAACGACCATTCGGGGTTCATATGGCGGTACTGGGCGCTGGCAAATTCGACAAAGGCGGCATTGGCGCAAGACGGCACAAGGTCAATCGTCGGCCAGTTGGTCGGCTTGATGAAATCAGAGGCCCGCAAATCGGTCAGACCCATATCGTTAATGGATTGCGGCAGCTTGCGTTGGGGCAGGGTGGTCCCGCTTTCAGCGCCTTGGGCGGCGGCATTCATCCGCGCGGTTTCCAGCCCCAGATCGCGCGCCATGATGCCCCAAACGGTGTATTCCTCGGCCACATCCGACAGGCCCATCGAATGGCTCAGCGTGGCTTGGGGGTCAAAGTCGACGCACAGCACGCGGTAGCCATCCATCGCAGCCGCATGGGCAAAGTGGAGCGCAACTGTAGACTTGCCCGCACCGCCTTTGAAGTTCGCAATCGCCGCCCGAAACGCCCGCTTGCCCGCAGGCCGTGGTGGCATCAAAGACTGTCGGTTCACCCGCAAACGGCGGCGCATCTCGTTGATTTCCTCAAGCGTGTACCACCGCTGCCGGCCTTCTTCCTCGACCAGCCCTTGCGGCAAGGTCGGGTCCGCCGCCAGCCGCCCGCGCAGGGTTGACTGATTAACCTTGAAAACCAGCTCCGCCACTTCCCAACTGGAAAAGCGGCGCAGGGTCTTTTCGTTCTCCGGCGAATAGGTTTGCTGGCGGATAAAGCCCTGCATCTTCAGCGATTGAGCCTGCATCGCGGCAAGGTCTTGGTGGGTAAACATGTCTGCTCCGACGCTTTGCTGTCCCCGCGGGGACGCTAATTTCTGTTTTTTCCAGATTTACGCCGGATTGGACAAAAAGGCAAAAGGGAATATCCTTATCCAGCACATCAGTATCACCTGCTTAAACAAGGGCTTTGCCTCACTCACCCAGTAACCCGTTAACCCATTGATCCGATTCGAAAATGTCACAACATTTAGGGGACAGTATTTCACAGACCACCACCCAATGGGGGACAAATGCCGATTATTAGGGGTCACCCTGTATGTCCCCTAATACCTTTAATACCTGAAAATCTATATTTCAGTTTTGGGGAAAGGCGACCATTTCGAACTCGGCTCTTGACAGAATCGACGCATCGGACGCAAATCAGCACATCGAGACGAAAAGCGATGAGAAGTCGCATCAGAGGTCGAACAATCGGCCCAATCCCCGAGGCACGTCGCACCCCGCTGGTGCACGCAATCTGAAATGAGCAGCTATGCTATCGACCAAACCCGTCGGTCGTGGTGCGTTTGCGCGAAAATATGATCTTCTAACCGCGATGGGGGCCTATGCCTTGTCGCAGGGCAAACACGATCAACGCCGCATTCTCCGCCTGATGACCCTCATGACCGCCCGCTACAACTGGGCCCGAGACGAGCTAGCCGTGGGTCAGCGCGAAATCGCACGGCTCTGGGCCGTCGACGAACGCACCGTCAAACGCGAAATGGCGCGGCTCAAAGCTGCGGGCTGGCTTGTGGTCAAACGTCAGGGCGCCCGCGGCCGCGTCACCGAATACAGCATTGATCTGACCCGCATCCTTGCTGACACAGAACCCCAATGGCCTGCCGTCGGCCCTGATTTTGAACTGCGCATGGGGCAGGGGGATGCGCCTGACACCACCGTCGTGCCGATGCCCGTGAAAGGTGATGTGCCCGCCCCCGACCTTAAAGATGGCAACGAATGGACACTAACCCTCGGGGTGTTCCATGCCCAGGATCCCGCGCTCTACGGGTCATGGCTGCGCGGGCTCACACGAAGCGCGCGGCAAGGCGGCTGCCTGACCCTCAAGGCGCCCAGCCGGTTCCATGCGGCCTATGTGCAAACCCACTTTGAGAACCGGCTCCTTGCGGCCTGCCGCGATGTGGATGACACTGTGACAGAGATTAGAATTACCGCGTGAAGGGATAAAGCACTTGCGACTACTCATGGAATTCGGAATGGGAACCTCCCTGCGGCGGGGCGACTACACGCAGGCGTCTGAGCGGGCACTGAAAGACGCGCTCTGGCACAACTCGATCAATCTGGCAGAGCTTTTCGGGTTCCCCAAAGAGGCCATGCAGATCGAAGTCGAAATAGGGGTCCAACAGCCAGACAAGGTCGACACGACTGAGTTGGCCAAAGTCTTTCCTTACGGCAATCCCAAATTCACAGTAGGGCAGGGGGGGCTGGACATCCCGCGCCCCGATGGCAACGGGCTGCCCACGGTCATCGCCAACGTAGCACTCTCCGTCAGCTTCGATATGGAGCGCAGCGCATGACCGATCAAAGGCTTATCATCGAAATGGGCATGGGCAACGACCTGCACGGGATGGACTACACCAAGGCCGCGAAACGGGCGATCGAAGACGCGATCCGGCATTCATCGCTGCCGCTGTTTGGCGCGCTAGAGCTGTCGCATGATGTGATGCGGGTGCAGGTGACCGTAGGCGTGCAAGACCCGTCACAAGTCGACACAGACGCGCTCTTGAGCGGGCTGCCACGGGGCAAAGCGACGGTGACAGCCGTGCAAGGCGGGCTCAATTCAGTGAACCCCGATACAGGCGA
>CAZWSE010000056.1:0-10497 GCA_964636575.1 uncultured Sulfitobacter sp.
CCCCAGCCAAGCTCGTAGTAAGCCCACCAAGAGCCAAGTGCGATCCCGATGGTCAGAAAGACCCAAGCTGCGAGCGTCCAAGGCCGCACCCATCGGCCCCATGCTGCGTCGATCCGCCCTTCAAGCAGGGCCGCGACTGCGAATGAAAATGTCATGCTGAGCCCGACGTATCCAAGGTACAAGAACGGCGGGTGGAAGGCCAAGCCGGGGTCTTGCAACAAGGGGTTCAAATCCTGCCCGTCAAAGGGGGGCACGGCCAACCGCAGAAACGGGTTGGATGTGAACAGGATGAAGGCAAAGAAGGCGACGCCAATGGCGGCTTGCACGCTGAGCACGCGGGCTTTGAGCGTTGGTGGCAGGTTGCCCCCGAACCACGCCGCGCAGGCGCCGAACAGTGTGACGATAAGCACCCAAAGCAGCATTGATCCTTCGTGGTTTCCCCATACCCCGCTGATTTTATAGAGCATTGGCTTAGCGGAATGGCTGTTTAATGTCACCAGCCGCAGCGAGAAATCAGAGGTCACAAAGGCATGTGTGAGGGCTGCGAAAGCGAAGGCGGTGAACAAAAACTGCAGGTTCGCGGCCGGTTCGGCCAGCGCCATCCAGTTTCCCCATTTCTTATGCGCACCGATCAGTGGAACGACCGTTTGTACGATAGCCACCGCAAAGGCGAGAATGAGCGCGAAGTGTCCAAGTTCTGTAATCATGCCGCAGACTATAGGGCGTGATTTTGGTAGGGCCAATCGCATTCGCGAGAGCGCCCCATTTCAAATTGTCGCGGGGGTCAGTGTGCTTTGCGCATCCAGTCACTGAGTGCAGGATTGGCTTCAGGTTCAAGCGCCTTGAGTTGCAGGGCCGCATCGCCCTTTGGGTCAGCCACCCCAGGTGTTTTTGGGCTGAGTGCTTGTAGCTTTTCGAGGTTGTCTAGAACCTGCGGCACACGTGCCATAGTCATGGCGATGTCGCGTTGAAATTCCTGCGACTTCACCTGATGACGTGCCCCGAAGTAAAACGAAACGATCACGCCAAGCAGCCACCACAAAGGCTGCGGCACCAATGCGATCCCTTGCATTCGGCTTGAAAACCAAACCGGATCGAACATGGCCGTGACAAAGAGCCCTAAAGTGCCCAAAGCAAGCATCGGGCGCGGCAAACGGTTCACCCCGTCCATGAACCGATCAAATCCGCCCGTGCGTGGCACCACGAATTCGGCGCCATATTGGGTCATGGCCTGTTCTTGGACTTGCCGGCTGCGCTCTGCTCCGGATTCTGCATTTTCACGGAAGACTTCTGCGGTTTCGCGCACCACATTGCGTCCATTGCCGAACAGGACCCCGAGAAGGCCATCAATCATCCCCATTTTGACGTCCTTTCTTTGAATTCCGTTGCGCTGAGGTGGTACTTGGTCGCGACGAATTCCTCGGCCCGTTTGATCCAACCGCCTTTACCACCGGCGCGGGTACGGGCGTATTTCCGGCTGGCAGGGCGCGCATCGGCCAGACGGAAGTAATAGTTCCGCCGAGCGATCCCGTAGGCATTTGCGAAGTGATCCGGCGCTTTTTGCGCTGCGGCTTGGGCGGCTGCGATGGTTTGAGGCCCGATCACACCGTCAACCGAGACCTCTTGTCCCATACGCCCAAGCAACCGTTGCAGGATGCGCACCGCGTTAGAGCCTGCGTTGACATACATATCGAACACCGACGATTGCACCGAAGACGGCAAAGCTGCGATCTGCGGGCGTTCAAAGTAATGCGTGATGAAGATGTCTATCGCTTGGGCCCGGGTTAGTTTGCGCACATCCGCGACTGAGACCAGCCCATCGCCCGTCAGATCAAGCCCAAGCCTGCGCATTGTGCCGATGGTTACCCCAAAGTTCGTGGCCCCGCCGGGATCGTCCGGATCGTTGACGTAGCCGCCTTCGCGGGCGACGATTTCGCTGGCAATTTGGTGAACGGTTTGCATCTGGCTTGCCCCTTTGGATTGGGGTCAAGCTGCCTACAAATTGGTTAATTGGTGGCTGTGCCACCGTCCGATGGTTTGTAAACGCCCTGCTCTTTCAACGCGTCCACGACTTCGGCAGGCATGTACTGTTCGTCATGTTTCGCAAGAATTTCAGTGGCTTCGAAGACGCCATTCACGTACCGACCCGTGCCGACCATACCTTCGTTTTCCGAAAACAGGTCAGGCAATACGCCCGTATAGGTGACGGGCACTGTTGCGCCGCCGTCTGTGACCGCGAATGAAATCGTTTCACCCTGACCCCGAACGATGGAGCCTTCTTCGACCAAACCGCCGATCCGAAACACCTCATTTGGTGCAGGCGGTTCGGCGATGATCTGGCTGGGTGCGCGGAAGAAATTGATCCCGTCGCGCATCGCGTAGCCGATCAGTGCGGTCGACAACGCCAAGGCGACCACTGCGACAGCAATCACTTGTATCCGGCGTTGTTTCTTTAGACTTTTCATGGCGGCCTTATACTACGGGAAAAGCGGGGCCATCATAAGACCCATTGTCTCAGGTTCACCTAACATCAGATTTGCGTTCTGCAAGGCTTGGCCGGATGACCCTTTTGTGAGGTTATCAAGTGCGCCGACGACGATTGTCCGCCCGTCCGTCCGGTCTGCGACAACCCCGATATGACAGAAGTTCGAACCGCGGGTATGCCGTGTGCTTGGGGCCTCGCCCATGGGGAGGACGATAACGAACGGCTCATCCGTGTAGGCCTTGGACAGGGTTGCGTGAATAGCTTTGGCGTTGCCCTTCACGTATCCGGTCGCCAGTATGCCCCGATTGGCGGGCACAAGATGAGGTGTGAATTGTATGTTTACGGGCCGCCCTGCCACTGCGCTGAATTCCTGGTCAAACTCGCCCAAATGCCGGTGCGTGCCGCCGATGGCGTATGCGTGATAGCCCTCTGACAGCTCTGCGTGGAGCAGGTTTTCTTTTAGTGACCGCCCTGCCCCCGAGACCGCGCATTTGAGATCGAGAATGATGTCATCAAGATCAATCACCCCTGCCTCAATCAAAGGCCGCAGCATGAATTGGCCTGTTGCCGCATTGCACCCTGTGCCCGCGACAAGCCGTGCTGCTTTGATGTCGTCGCGGTAGAATTCGGTCAATCCGTAGACCGCTTCGGCTTGCTGATCCAAGGCTGCGTGAGGGTTGCCGTACCACGCCTCGTAAGCTTCTGGGTCCCGCAGCCGGAAGTCCGCGCTGAGGTCCACGATCTTGAGGCTTTTTGGCAAGTCACGAATGACCGCTTGCGAAGTTGCATGTGGCAATGCGCAAAAGCACAGATCAATTTGGCTGAAATCGATTTCATCGATCTTGCAAAGGCTTGGAAGGTCCAGATGCCGCAGATGCGGGAAGACCTGAGCCATGTCCATTCCAGCCTTGCGGTCGGCAGACAGTGCCTTGATCGTCATGTTCGGGTGTTCGGCGATCAGCCGGACGAGTTCTGCCCCAGTGTAGCCGGAGGCGCCTAGAATTGCGATATTATGGGTCATTTTGCGTCTTTCGCGAAGAGTGCGAGGGTTTTAGCCCCGCTGTTGTCTGTTGAGAAGGGTTAGATGTGGTCAAACACGATCTCTCGTCGCAAAAACTGGGTGGCGCGGCTGCTGACGCGTTTGGCGTCGCCGGTGGTTAGGAACTTCGGGGTGCCTGTCCCGGCCATTTCGGGGTGCCGGTCTAAGTAATCTGCAAGGCTGTCGGCCACTAGTGCGGCCTGTGAGTAGACTTTGACGTCTGGACCCAATGCATCTTGAAATACCTCTTCAACCAGCGGGTAGTGCGTGCACCCCAGAACAGCTGCTTGAGGTTTTGGCATTTTGCGCAACAGGGCATCGGTGTGGCTTCGCACCAGTGCCTCGGCCAAAATCATATCCCCGTCCTCAATTGCATCGACGACGCCGCCGCAGGCCTGTGCTTCGACGTCTACGCCAATGGCCCGAAAAGCCAGTTCCCGCTGGAACGCACGACTGCTGACCGTTGCAGGCGTCGCAAAGAGTGCCACGTGTTGCACCCCGACTTCGCGTGGCGGCGAGTTGTCGCCCCATTGCCGTTCGGTCAAAGCCTCAATGAGCGGCACAAACACCCCGAGCACCCTTTTGCCTTTGGGCAAACCGCCCTCTTGCATCCGCCGCAGCGCTGCCGCTGAGGCCGTGTTGCAGGCCAGAATGACCAGATCACAGCCTTGGTCCCAAAGGGTGGAGACAGCTTTGCGGGTCAGTGTTTCGATGTCGTCTGCATCGCGTACCCCGTAAGGCGCATGTGCGCTGTCGCCCAGATAGATCAGATCCAGATCAGGCATGCGTTTGGCGACGGCATTGAGCACCGTCAGACCGCCAAGTCCGCTATCAAAAATTCCTACTGCCATGGTCTGCCTCAGGCGCGATGCCGTTCTTCAAATTCGTAGCCGTAGTCGTAAGACTTGAGCGGCGTTGGAGACAGCTCATACGTGGCTTTGCGCAGGAAATCCATCATCGCTTTGGAATCCTTTGCCATCGGGTCCAAAACATCGCGGCCCAGAGGTTTACCGATGGCAATGCGCACTGGCGTATCGACCCGTTTTTTGAATTCTTTGATCAAAAGCCCCATGCGCAACGTGCTGTGCATATGGCTGGCAATTTGGAACAGACGGCTGGTGTGCCCATCGAAGTAGATCGGCACGACTGTGGCTTGGGATTTAGAAACCATACGTGCGGTGAAGCTGCGCCAGCCCGGGTCCATCGGTTTGGAAAACGGTTTGGCGGCTGTGCTTACGGTTCCGCCGGGGAACACACCAATCGCACCCCCGTCGCCGAGATACTTTAGCGCGTTCTTTCGGGTTTGGATGTTCAGCGCGAGCGCCTCTTTATCTGTGTCGAAACTGATGGGCAGCAGCACTCGGTTTAGATCATCTGCTTTTTTGAACACTGAATTGGCCATGATTTTGAAATCACCACGGTGTGAGGACAGGATATGCCCCATCATCAACCCGTCGAGAATGCCGTAGGGGTGGTTTGCGATCAAAATGACAGGCCCTGTCTTGGGGATATTGCCAAGCGATCCGCCGACGATATCCAAGGACAGCCCGTAGCGGTTGACCATCACTTCCCAGAAATCTTTACCTTGTGCGACTTCGTCTTCGTATCCGTCCGCGCGTTTGATCAGCTGCAACCGGCCGGTTGAGTTCTCCATCAGGCGGATCAAAGTCCGCCCCCCGCGCGACGACGCGGAGTGGGAGTAGCTAATATCGCGGGCGACATTCAGACGGCTCGGCATTTGACGCTCCTTAGGGTTGTGAAGCCTACTTAGTGGCGTTTAGGCCCAATACCTAGCAAAAATGACGACCGTATGACGCCTTTGCTGTGTTCTATTCCGCCGCCTTGGCGACCTGCCCGCCTTGTTTGATGACTGCTAAAAGCTCTTCTCGCCGCTTGGCGGCCTTTGCTTCGTTGGCTTCTTTGACCGGCCCAAAGCCACGGATATCCAGCGGGAGAGCCGCCAAAGCGACAATTGCGTCGCGGGTGTCGGCGGTCAGTTTGGGCAGCACTGATTGCATGTCTTTTTGGTATTGCTTGATCAGTGCGCGTTCCATTTTCCGCTCGGCTGTGCGGCCAAAGGGATCAAAGGGCGTACCGCGCAGTGCTTTGAATTTGGTCATGATCCGCAGGGGCGTTTGCATCCATGCGCCGAATTCTTTCTTCATGGGACGCCCATCAGGGCCGGTTTTGGACAGCATCGGAGGTGCCAGATGGAAGGTCATTTTGAAGTCCCCATCAAATTCTGCTGCCGCTTTTTCTTGTGACGTAAGGATGAGCCGTGCGACTTCGTATTCATCTTTGTACGACAGGAGCTTGTGGTAGCCTTTTGCGACGGCTTCCTTGACGGTTTGATCTTCTATCCCGTCCACCATTTTGCGGTACTTCTTGGCCAGCCCTCGCCCTTGGTAGGCGGTCAGGTGATCTGCGCGGAATGCGATTTTTTCGTCTAGCGTTTTGGGCAGTTCCAGCACATTGGGCGTCAGCACACGCGCGGCGTCTTCGGGGTATAGCACTGCCCAACGGCCAAGATCGAAGGCGCGTTTGTTGCGGTCTACGGCGGCTCCGTTCAGTTCAATCGCTTGAAGGATAGCGTCATGCGACAGTGGCAACAGCCCACGTTGCCACGCCGCCCCGAAGATCATCATGTTTGAAAAGATGGAATCGCCCAAGGTGGCTTTTGCCAGATCAGAGGCATCAAAAAGGTCTAATTTGTCTTTCAGCCGTGCTTCGAGCGCTAGGGAAAGACGGTCAGCGGGCAGTGAAAATTCGGTGTTGCGGGTGAAGTCGCCTGTGATGATTTCGTGGCTGTTCACGACCGCGCCGGTGCGGCCTGACTTGGTTAGCCCAAGCGTTTTGGCCCCTGCGGAGACGACCAGATCGCCGCCGATCAGCACGTCTGCTTCGCCTGTGGCGACGCGAATAGCTGAGATATCAGAGGGTTTGTTCGCCAGCCGGCAGTGGATATGCACAGCGCCGCCTTTTTGGGCGAGACCAGCCATTTCCATCATCCCTGCCCCTTTGCCGTCGATATGAGCGGCTTGGGCCATGACGGCCCCGATGGTCACAACGCCGGTGCCGCCAACGCCTGTGATAACCGCGTTCCAAGTGCCGTCGATTGTGGGCAATTCGGGGTTCGGCATGTCAGGGATTACGATTTCTGTCGTGGCTTCCTTGCGCACAGTCGCCCCTTCGAGCGTCACAAAGGATGGGCAGAACCCTTTGACGCAAGAAAAATCCTTGTTGCAGGATGATTGGTCAATCGCCCGTTTGCGCCCGAGTTCTGTTTCCACTGGCACGATGGAAACGCAATTGGATTGCACCCCGCAATCGCCGCAGCCTTCGCAGATATCTGTGTTGATGAAGACGCGCTTGTCTGGATCCGGGAACAGCCCCCGTTTGCGGCGGCGTCGTTTTTCAGCGGCGCAGGTCTGAATGTAGACAATCGCGCTGACGCCTTTGTGCTTGGTGTAAGCCTCTTGCACGGTTTGATAGGTCGCGCGTTCATGGGTTTCGACCCCTTTGAACTGCGACAGGTCAACGTCTTCTTTTTCGTCATAGACCACTGCGATATTGGCGATGCCCATGGCTTGCAGTTCATCCACGATGCGCTTGGCGCTTAGATCGCCTTCGTTGCTTTGTCCGCCGGTCATGGCGACCGCGTCATTATAGAGGATTTTATAGGTGACGTTGGTGCCTGCCGCCTGCGCCGCGCGGATCGCTTGGATGCCAGAGTGATTATATGTGCCGTCCCCGATGTTTTGGAAAACGTGGTCACGGGTCGAAAACGGAGCCTCGCCGATCCAGTTTGCCCCTTCGCCGCCCATGTGGGTGTAGCCGATGGTTTCGCGGTCCATCCACTGTACCATGTAGTGGCATCCGATGCCTGCGTAAGCGCGGCTGCCGTCTGGCACTTTGGTCGATGAATTGTGCGGGCAACCTGAGCAAAAATAGGGTGTGCGTGCGGCTATGTCTTCGGCGTTGTCAGCGCGGCGGGCCTCGTCCAGCGCTTGCAGCCCTGCTTTGACACCGTCGCTGTTGCGGCCTTCTTCGACCAGAATCTCACCCAGTTTTTGCGCGATGTGAATGGGGTCAAGCGCGCCCCGTGTCGGGAACAGCTCTTCCCCGTGCATGGACCCTGCGCCGCCGCCTTTGTGCCAGCCGTAGACGCGGCGACCCTTGCGATCATCAAAAATGGCTTCTTTGATCTGTACTTCGATCAGTTTGCGCTTTTCTTCGACCACGACGATCAGGTCCAAGCCGTCAGCCCAGTTGTGAAACCCTTTCATATCCAACGGGAATGTTTGGCCGACTTTGTATGTGGTGATGCCCAGCCGTTCGGCCTCGGCAGCATCAATGTTCAGCAAGGACATAGCGTGGATAAGGTCGAGCCAGTTTTTACCTGCCGCCACGAAGCCGATTTTGGCCCCCGGCTTGCCCCACATGCGGTTGTCCATCTTGTTGGCGTGGCTGAAAGCTTCGGCGGCGAAGCGTTTGTGGTCGATCATCCGTGCTTCTTGTTCTGTTGGCGTGTCGACGAGCCGGATGTTTAGGCCCCCTTGGGGCATGTCGAATCTAGGCACAACGAATTTGAGCCGAGACGGATCTGCATCCACGACCGAGGTTGCCTCAACCGTGTCTTTCATCGTTTTGAGCCCGACCCAAAGGCCTGAGAACCGCGACAGAGCGAAGCCGTAAAGACCATAATCCAGAATTTCCTGCACGCCTGCGGGGCTGACCACGGGCATGTAGCTGTCGATCATCGCCCATTCGGACTGGTGCAAAACGGTTGAGGATTCGCCCGTGTGATCGTCGCCCATCGCCATCAACACACCGCCGTTGACGGAACTGCCCGCCATATTGGCGTGTCGCATCACATCGCCGGACCGGTCTACGCCTGGACCCTTGCCGTACCACATGCCAAAGACGCCATCATATTTGCCTTCGCCGCGCAGCTCGGCCTGTTGTGCACCCCAAAGGGCTGTTGCCGCCAGATCTTCGTTTAGCCCAGGTTGGAAGGTGATGTTGTGTTCGGCCAGAGGCTTTGCGGCGCGGGCCATTTGCATGTCTACGGCACCGAGCGGAGAGCCTCTGTATCCGGTAACAAGCCCCGCTGTGTTGAGGCCCCCCGCCTTGTCCCGCGCGTTTTGCATTAGCATCAAGCGCACCAAAGCCTGCGTTCCGTTCAGCAGGACTGGCGATTTTTCCAGATCATAGCGGTCGTTCAACGAAATTTTTTGAGTGCTCATTGTGCGCCTCCCCAGCGTTCAACTTAGCGGATCCATTCGGGATGGGTAGATTTTAGTCAACATTAGGTCACAAACACTGACCTGTATAGAGGAATTTGGAAAGTTTTGCGAAAACTGCATGCTGTGGCCTTCACATAGCCACGCAGACCTATAGACAGGGGTTCACTTACCAGAATGAAACGGATCACGGTATGGACTGGGACAAGTTACGCATTTTTCACACGGTTGCTGATGCCGGAAGCCTGACCCACGCCGGTGACAAGCTGAACCTGTCTCAATCTGCGGTGTCGCGGCAGGTGCGTGCCTTGGAGGAATCCCTGAACGCGACCCTGTTCCACCGTCATGCGCGCGGATTGATCCTGACGGAACAGGGTGAGCTGCTGTTTGATGCCACCCGGGCAATGACCAAAAGGTTGGATACCGCAAGTGCCCGTATTCGCGATTCCGAGGAAGAAGTCTTTGGCGAGTTGCGGGTGACCACGACGACCGGCTTTGGGACCCTATGGCTCGCCCCGCGGTTGCCACATCTTTATGAAAAGTACCCTGATCTGAAAATCGACCTGATGCTCGAAGAGCGTGTGCTTGATTTGCCGATGCGTGAGGCGGATGTCGCCATTCGCATGAAAGAGCCGTCACAAGCCGATTTGATCCGTAAGAAGCTGATGACTGTCCAGATGCAGTTGTTTGCATCGCAAGACTATTTGGACCGACGCGGTGTTCCGACCCAACTCGAAGATCTCGCTGATCATCGATTGATATGCCAGAACCCCACGTCGGCTCAGGTTGGCGCGGGTGCATCCATGGTGCAGATGTTGATGACCCATGATGTGAAATCGATGCTGACGGTCAACAACTACTTTGGTGTGCTGCAAGGTGCGATCAATGGATTGGGGATTGGCGTTCTGCCCGACTATGTGACCCAAGACGTTGACGGATTGGTACGTGTCATGCCGGACGTGAGTTCGGCTGAAGTGCCCGTGTTCTTGGCCTATCCAGAAGAGTTGCGGCAATCGAAGCGGATTTCTGCGTTTCGGGACTTTGTACAGGATGAGATTATCAGCTATCGCAAGCGGCTTCGCGAAGCTGAAGCGTAAGCATGGGTTAGCCATTTCCGATAGGTATGCGCTGGACGCATAGCGGCAATGCTGCATTTGCAGCATGTTTTTTCTTGAACGACTCAGGGGCAGTGCCTAATTCATGGGCATCGCGATGAATGATCAGTCA
Organism: uncultured Sulfitobacter sp.; assembly: GCA_964636575.1. GTDB lineage: Bacteria > Pseudomonadota > Alphaproteobacteria > Rhodobacterales > Rhodobacteraceae > CAZWSE01. The sequence continues at coordinate 9,995 of CAZWSE010000056.1, forward strand.
TGCATCGCACCTCCCTGTTGGACTTCGCCGGGCCTTGTGCCCGGCATTTTTTTTGGGCCAAGGGCGGTCTGGCCTTCCTGCCCCCTTTCAACCCCTGTCGCCATAGCCTAAAGACAGCCCCAATTAACTGCCTTGGGGGACAGAACCGCAGATGCAAGAGCCAGCCATTACATCCGAACTGATCGCCGCGCACGGGTTGAGCCCAGATGAATACGACCGCATTCTGGAGATCATCGGGCGTGAGCCGACTTTTACGGAACTTGGCATTTTCTCAGCCATGTGGAACGAGCATTGCTCTTACAAGTCCTCAAAGAAATGGCTTCGCACCCTACCTACTGAAGGTCCGCAGGTCATCTGCGGGCCCGGTGAAAACGCCGGCGTTGTTGATATCGGCGACGGGCAAGCCGTGATCTTCAAAATGGAAAGCCACAACCACCCCAGCTACATCGAGCCCTACCAAGGCGCCGCGACAGGCGTTGGTGGCATTTTGCGCGACGTGTTTA
>CAZWSE010000056.1:10597-22942 GCA_964636575.1 uncultured Sulfitobacter sp.
GAGCCCTACCAAGGCGCCGCGACAGGCGTTGGTGGCATTTTGCGCGACGTGTTTACCATGGGCGCGCGTCCTGTGGCGGCGATGAATTCGCTGTCATTCGGTGAAACCTCACACCCCAAAACCCGCCAGCTTGTGAATGGTGTTGTTGCGGGTGTGGGTGGCTATGGCAACTGCTTTGGTGTTCCGACTATTGGCGGCGAAGTGCGCTTTGATCCGGCCTACAACGGCAACTGCTTGGTAAACGCATTTGCGGCGGGCTTGGCTGATACGGACAAAATTTTCTATTCTGCGGCCTCTGGCGTGGGCATGCCTGTGGTCTATCTGGGTGCGAAAACGGGTCGTGATGGCGTTGGCGGTGCCACGATGGCGTCAGCAGAGTTTGATGACACCATCGAGGACAAGCGCCCGACCGTTCAAGTGGGCGATCCGTTTACTGAAAAACGCTTGATGGAAGCCACCTTGGAGTTGATGGCCACGGGTGCTGTGATTTCCATTCAAGACATGGGCGCTGCAGGTCTGACCTGTTCCGCTGTTGAGATGGGTGACAAAGGCGGTTTGGGTGTGACCCTGCATCTGGAAAACGTGCCGCAACGCGAAGACAACATGACCGCCTATGAGATGATGCTATCTGAATCCCAGGAACGGATGTTGATGGTCTTGAAGCCTGAACTGGAAGCCGAAGCACGGGCTGTGTTTGAGAAATGGGATCTCGATTTTGCGATCGTTGGTGAGACCATTGCTGAAGACCGGTTTTTGATTTTGCACAACGGTGAGGTTAAGGCCGATCTGCCGCTGGCCACCCTGTCCGGCTCTGCCCCTGAATACGACCGTCCTTGGGTGGAAACGCCTGCGGCTGAACCTTGTGATGATGTTCCTCAGATTGATCCTATCGACGGGTTGCGGGCTTTGATTTCCAGCCCGAACTATGCCGCGAAGAACTGGGTCTATGAGCAATATGATACGATGGTTATGGCCGACAGTGCCCGCACCCCGGGCCTTGGAGCTGGGATCATTCGCGTGCATGACACAGACAAAGCCTTGGCGTTCACATCAGATGTGACCCCGCGCTACGTTAAGGCGAACCCCTTTGAAGGCGGCAAGCAGGCTGTTGCCGAGGCCTACCGCAACCTGACCGCCGTTGGTGCAACGCCTTTGGCGACCACGGACAACATGAACTTTGGCAACCCTGAAAAGCCAGAGATCATGGGCCAATTTGTGTTTGCAATCAAAGGCATAGGTGCCGCTTGTGAAGCGCTGGATATGCCGATCGTGTCGGGCAACGTGTCACTTTACAATGAAACCGACGGCACTGGCATTTTGCCGACCCCTACCATTGGTGCGGTTGGATTGCTGAAACATACCGACGACATTATCGGCGCTGATGTGCGCGAGGGGCATGTCGCTTTGCTAATTGGCGGCACAGGCGAGCATATGGGCCAGTCTGCTTTGATGGCTGAGGTGTTCAAGCGTGTTGAGGGGGATGCCCCTGCCGTAGATCTGGACGCGGAAAAAGCGCACGGCGATTTCATTCGCACCAACCGCGAGATGATCAAAGCCTGTACTGACCTAAGCGATGGGGGCTTGGCATTGGCTGCATTTGAGCTGGCCGAGGCTGCCGGTGTTGGCGTCACGATTGATACGGACGTCACTACCGAGCTTTTCGGTGAAGATCAGGCCCGCTATTTGGTTGCCTGTAACTTCGATCAGGCTGAGGCTTTGATGATTGCGGCCGGTCCAGAAGGTATCCCGATCACGACTGTGGGCTCTTTTGGTGGCGACACGGTTCGCTTTGGCAGTGCGGAGGCTCCGCTGGAAGAATTGTCGTCGGTATTCCGATCCAGCTTTGAGGCCGCTATTTCGTAGCGGTTTGGCAATATCGTCAAACGTCGGCCGTCCCTTGCGCCTGTGGGTCTTGCGCCCTACATTTCTGATGAAGAAAACACCGGAGCATACCTAATGGCCATTACTGCAACCGAGATCGAACAGTTGATCCGTGCCGCTTTTCCAGACGCTGCGATCACTGTGCAAGGCGACGACGGTGCGCATTTTGCAGCAGAGGTTGTTGATGCCTCATTCGAAGGCAAGAACCGCGTTCAGCAGCAACGCATGGTCTATGCGGCCTTGAAGGGCAAAATGGACGGCTCCGCTGGTGAGTTGCATGCATTGGCTTTGACCACCAAGGCGCCGGGCTGATGTCCCTGCTTGGCTATATCGCACTGGGTCTTGTCGGACTGGTTGCCGTGATTGCATGGATGCAAGCCCGCGCCCGTTCGGGGACTTATACGCCTATAGCCAGCCGGATGCCGCGCCCCGACAGACAAAGCGTGCCCCTTGGCATGGAGGCCACTGATATTGACTTGGTCAACCGAACCACGCGGCGCAATGAGAGTTTAGAACGTGCCAATACATCGTTGATAAACAAAGAGAAAACGTCGCGGCTGAATGCAAGTGATCTGCATATTGAGCCATGGGCTGACGATGAAACCTACGCAAAACGCTTCCACTCCGTATTTCAGCGGAAAGACAAAGGACCGAAGACATGACTGATGCAGCAACCCGCATTCAAGACGCAATCAAAGCCAACGATGTTGTGCTTTACATGAAGGGCACAAAAGAGATGCCGCAATGCGGGTTTTCCAGCCGCGTGGCGGGTGTTCTGAACTACATGGGCGTCGATTTTTCCGATGTGAATGTGCTGGCCGATGAAGACATCCGTGAAGGTATCAAGTCGTTCAGTGATTGGCCGACGATCCCCCAGCTTTACGTTAAAGGCGAGTTTGTGGGCGGGTGTGATATTATCACAGAGATGACCCTATCAGGTGAGCTGGACACGCTGTTTGAAGAAAACGGTGTCACCTATGACAAAGATGCTGCCGACAAGATCCGCGAAGCCAACGGGTAATTGCGTGGCCTAAATCGCGCCGCACCGACCGACGTGCGGCGCGTTAGTCCTGCAACATTATGACCAGCAGGCAGACCGAAAAGAACGCGCAGGCAAGGCAAAAGACCAAAACCAGCGTGTTTCCGAATCTTCTTTGCAAAGCTTGACGGATCAACGCCAGCCCTATTGGGCTGACCACAACCAGTGCGACCCAAGTGGCTGACACACGTTGCAATTGCCTGTCGATCCAAGTCCCAAAAAGCGCGCTGTGGTTGGCCCCGTCGCCCAGCACGAAGACGTTCAATGCCAAAACGCAAGCCGTGCAAAGAAACGCAGCATAGATCGCTGCAAGTCGCATTTCTGCGCGGCTTGAGTTAGATGACATGAGCGAAACGGAGCTGCTTTAGCCTGCCGCTTTTTCTTCAATCGCGTCTGCCATCGATTCAGCGCGGGCTGCGATTTCTGCCAGAGATTCCGTCACGCTCGTTGGGATCACGGGCACTTCGACTTTTTCAGCCGCTGGCTTGGGCGCATCTTTTAGAGCCGCAAGATCTGCCTGAACCTGAGCCAATTGCATTTGGGCTGTGTTCAATTGATCTTCGAAGCTGGCAGTTTTATCGGCCAACATCAGGCCCGCCATCAGCAACATCCGAGCCTCGGGCATCCGGCCTACCTGATCAATCAAGACCTGAGCTTCGTCGTCGATCATTTTGGCGGCGGCTTGCAGGTAGGGTTCTTCGCCATCCTGACAGGCTACATCAAAGCCACGTCCGCCGATTGAAATCTGAACCTCTGGCATCAGGCGCTCTCCTCTTGCTCTTTAGCGGCCTTAGCGACCAGCGGGGTCAAGGCCCCTAGAATGGCATCAGCCTCGGCGACATCGGTCGCCCTAGAGGCTCGCAAAGCCTCAAGTTCCGCCATCATTGCTTTGTTGATCAGATGCGGCTCACCCACACCGGCCTCATTGGCGGTGCGCAGCGCTTCGATCGTTGAGGTCAATTGCTCATTGGCACGCCGCAGTCGCTGTAAGTCCATATCAAGCTGGGTCATGCGAGTTGCTGTTACCGCAGCCTCGGCCTTCATTTCAGCAATGGCGTGATCTTGCCGATCTCGCAGCGATTTGACCCGTTCTTCCAACTGGGCCGTCACTTGGCGTTCATCATCCAGCGCCGTTTGCAAAGCTTCGCTATCGCCCTTTCCAATCGGCGCGGAAGGTGTCTGCACCCGTTCTATGCCAGCCCCAATCCGCGCTAACGCTCTGGAAATACGCTGTTCAAAGTCTTCGATGTCGCTCATCTCGCCCCCCGTCTGTCGTCCGGTCCAATGCCCTGAATCGCAGTTCGCGAATCGATCAAACACCGGTTTCGTCCTAGTTTACCTAAGCCTGCAGAAAAATGCGCCCCTTTGCTATCAATACCTTGGGGCAATGCCTTCAAGTGAACCAAAAGGCTTGGCTTGAACTTTGCTTCCCTACTGTTAAGAGCGTTACAACTGCTCTCCAGCCAAAGGATACCGACCCCAGTGACAGACCTTGTGACAGATACTGTGGATATCGCCGCACTCGCCCAAGCACACCCTGAACATTGGTCCAAGGCGACCGCAATTCGCGCCCTAACACTGGACGCCGTTGCCGCTGCAAATTCTGGACATTCGGGCATGCCCATGGGGATGGCTGATGTTGCAACGGTTCTCTTTGAAAAGCATCTGAAGTTTGACGCGTCTGCCCCGAACTGGCCGGACCGCGACCGCTTCATTCTGTCTGCCGGTCACGGATCCATGTTGCTGTATTCGCTGCTGCATTTGACCGGCTATGCCGACATGACCTTGGACCAGATCAAGAATTTCCGCCAATGGGGCGCTATTACAGCCGGCCATCCAGAGTATGGCCATGCCACTGGGATTGAAACGACGACGGGTCCTTTAGGACAAGGCATCGCCAATTCGGTCGGCTTTGCCATGGCAGAAGAAATCCAACGTGCGCGGTTCGGCAAGAAGGCCGTTGATCACCACACATATGTCATCGCTGGCGATGGTTGTCTGATGGAGGGGATCAGCCAAGAGGCTATCACTTTGGCCGGTCGCCATCAGCTCTCAAAATTGATTGTTCTATGGGACAACAACAACATCACCATCGATGGGCCTGTCACCCTGTCCGACCGCACCGATCAGGTTGGCCGTTTCAAATCGGCGGGCTGGCAAGTGATTGAGGTCGACGGGCATGATCCCGTCGCCATTGATGCCGCTCTGACCCAAGCCAAAAAGGGCAACAAACCTTCGATGGTCGCATGTAAGACCCACATCGCTTTGGGCCATGCAGCCCAAGATACGTCGAAAGGCCATGGTGCTTTAACAAATGCGGATCAAATGGCAGCCGCAAAAGCCGTATATGGCTGGACAACTGGACCATTCGAAGTGCCCGCGGATGTCAAAGCGGCCTGGGAAGCGATTGGGGCTCGCGGCACGCAGACCCGCAAAGATTGGGAAGCGGCGTTCACCACCCTGCCCCAATCCAAGCAAAACGAGTTTTCGCGCGCCTATGCTCTTGATGCCCCCAAGAAACTGAGCGCTTTGATCAAAGGGCTGAAAAAGCAGATTTCTGAAACGGCCCCCAAGATGGCCACCCGCGCCAGCAGTGAAAAGGTGCTTGAGGCTGTAAACCCTGTGCTGCCTGAAACGGTGGGCGGCAGTGCTGATTTGACCGGATCGAACAACACAAAGACGTCTGATCTGGGTGTCTTCGACACTGACAACCGCGCGGGCCGCTATGTCTATTGGGGCATCCGTGAGCACGGTATGGCTGCTGCGATGAACGGTATGGCCCTGCACGGCGGGATGCGCCCTTATGGCGGCACCTTCATGTGCTTTACCGATTATGCCCGCCCGTCTATGCGCCTTGCCGCTTTGATGAAAATCCCGACTGTTTTTGTGATGACCCATGACAGCATTGGTCTTGGCGAAGATGGTCCTACCCACCAACCGGTCGAACATCTGGCGATCAGCCGCGCGACACCGAACACCTACGTTTTTCGCCCGGCAGACACTGTTGAAACGGCTGAAGCTTGGGAAATTGCGCTGACTGCAAAAGAGACCCCATCGGTTCTATCCCTGACCCGCCAAGGCGTGCCAACCGTTCGGGTAGAGCACAAAACCAAGAACCTGACGGCGCAAGGCGGCTACGTGCTGGCCGACGCGGAGGGCAAACGACAAGTGATCTTGATCGCAACTGGCTCTGAGGTGTCGGTCGCGATGGCGGCGCGTGATATCCTTCAAGCAGAGGGTATCGGCACTCGTGTTGTCTCCTTGCCCTGTATGGAGCTTTTCGCGGCCCAAGACGACGCCTATCGCAAACGGGTGCTTCCGGGCGGTCCAGTGCGCGTGGGTGTAGAAGCGGCTGTTCGCCAAGGCTGGGATCAATGGCTGCTAGGCGAACGTGGCAAGTCAAACAAAGCCGCGTTCGTCGGGATGGATAGTTTCGGCGCCTCTGCACCTGCGGATGTGCTTTTCGACAAGTTCGGGATCACCGCCGAAAACGTTGCGGCCCAAGCCAAAGCACTGCTCTAAAGCGAATACGGGGCGATCCTTGGTTGGCTCGCCCCCTTCTTTGTTCAAAATAAATCCCCGCCGGAGGCATCTAACCTTCGATCAAACACGAAGGCCGCTATTTTCCGGTGATGGCTTTATATGTCGGTGCGAGCACTTTGCTTACAATCGGGATAAGGATCATTCCAAGGATGATCCCGAACACCCCATCAAGCCCAGCGGTCACCAACCACTTGATGAACCCTTTGCCGGTCTCAAAGCCTGAGGACACCGAATAGGCTGTGTCCTTGATCCAATCATAGAGCAAGTCAAATTGCAGTTCGTGCAACGAATGGATCACAATGTTCCCGCCCACCCATAGCATAGCTGCAGTGCCAACAATCATAAGCAGTTTCAAAAAGTACGGCATGCCGGCGACTATTCCGCGCCCTAAAGAGCGGATAAACCCGACGCGTCCGCGCTGTGCCATTGCAAGCCCTGCATCGTCGGCCTTTACGATCAATGCAACCGATCCGTAGACCACAACTGTGATACCAATCGCCACGACTGCCAAGATTGCGGCGCGCATCACCAGACTGTCGGCTTCAATCTGGGACAGAGCGATGGTCATGATTTCGGCAGATAAAATGAAGTCGGTTTTGATCGCCCCCATCGCCTTTTGCTCTTCCAGATGTGCCGGATCAATCGGCTGGTCGTCAGATGGACCGTGGTGTTCGTTGTGCTTTACCCAGCCCAAAAGATGCGCGATTTTCTCTGCACCTTCGTAGCACAAGAATGCACCGCCGAGGATCAACAAAGGCGGGATCAGCCAAGGTGCAAACTCTGACAACACCATGCCCGCGGGCAACAAATACAGAAGTTTGTTCTTGAAAGAGCCCTTGGCAATGCGCCAAACGATCGGCAATTCGCGCTCTGCGCTGAAACCGGTGACATACTTCGGGGTCACTGCAGCATCGTCGATCACGGCCCCTGCGGCTTTCGCCCCCGCCTTGGCTGCTTGCCCGATAACGTCGTCCACAGACGCCGCAGCAACCTTTGCGATTGCGGCCACATCGTCCAAAAGCGCGATCAAACCACTCATACTGACACCTCTGATTGTCTTTCGCTGGGAAACTAAAGGCTCTGCCGCCACTGACAACCCCAAAGCGGTAAACAGCCAATCCGCTACGTTAGCGCAATCATGCGGTATTTGCGCTAACATACCGATTTTTCGCCATTTTTCGGGTTACGATACCTCTGACCTCTCGGTATATCTGCCGCAAATTCAGCTTAGTCAGGAACTTTGACCCATGACCCTTACAGTCGGTATTAACGGTTTTGGCCGCATTGGCCGTTGCACTTTGTCTCATATCGCGGCTTCGCGGCACAACGATATTGAGGTGATCAAGGTTAACGCGACTGGCCCGATTGAAACTGCAGCCCACTTGATGCGCTATGACAGCGTACACGGGCGGTTCCCAAATGAGATCAAAACCGGCAAAGGCACCCTTGATCTGGGTCGCGGCCCTATGGAGATGTTCTCAACCTACAAAATGGAAGAGCTTGATTGGTCTGGCTGCGATGTCGTCCTTGAGTGCACCGGCCAATTTAACGACGGTCACAAGGCGGTTGCCCACATTGAGCGTGGCGCCAAGAAAGTTCTGTTGTCAGCTCCTGGCAAAAACGTCGACCGCACGGTCGTCTATGGGGTCAACCACGGCGATCTGACCGAAAAGGACGTTATGGTATCCAATGGGTCCTGTACGACCAACTGTCTGGCCCCACTTGCCAAGGCATTGGACGAATCCGTTGGTATCGACAGCGGCATCATGACAACCATTCACAGTTACACTGGCGACCAGCCGACGCTCGACCGTCGCCACGATGATCTTTACCGCGCCCGTGCTGCGGCGATGTCGATGATCCCGACCTCAACCGGCGCTGCCAAGGCCCTTGGTGAGGTTTTGCCGAACATGAAAGGCCGTCTTGACGGATCCGCGATCCGTGTGCCGACCCCGAATGTATCCGCAGTGGATCTGACCTTTGTTGCCGGTCGCGATGTCACCAAGGACGAAGTGAACGCTGCGATGAAGGCCGCTTCTGAGGGTCCCTTGGGGCATGTTCTGGGGTATGATACGGAACAAAAAGTCTCGGTCGACTTTAACCACACTGAGCATTCCAGCATCTTTGCGCCTGATTTGACCAAAGTCGTGGGCAAGCGGTTGGTTCGCGTGATGGCTTGGTATGACAACGAGTGGGCGTTCTCTGTTCGTATGGCGGATGTGGCTGCTGCGATGGGTAAACTCTAAAACCTTGCGCGCGCGGCGGTGGGCTGGCATATCCGGCAGACCCTTTGTTGCCGGATCGAGCCTTTTCAAATGACAAACCGCATTGCAATAATTCTTGGCGTTTTGATCATCCTTGGTCTGATTGTCGATGCAGTGCTGTTTGAATCGGAAAATCTGGTATTCTTGGGCAAGCGTTTTGCTGCCCTGATCGAATGGATGGCGTTCTGGCGCTAGGCTTAAGCTTTGCCCAATTTGGTTTTCAGCGCCGCTGAGACGGGTGGCGTGACAAAGCTGGAAACGTCGCCGCCGAGGCGCGCGATTTCTTTGACCAGCTTCGATGCAATCGCCTGATGGCGGGCTTCTGCCATCAAGAACACTGTCTCAACACTATCGTCCAAAACGCGGTTCATGCCGACCATTTGATATTCGTATTCAAAATCTGCAACAGCCCGCAGACCCCGGATGATCAGTGTTGCAGACACGTCATTTGCGCAATCAATCAGCAGGTTTTCAAAGGGATGCACGAAGATCTCAATGCCTGTTTGCGCACTGAGCTTGGCGCATTCGGCCTCTATCATCTCGACCCGCTCTTCCAGTGAAAACAGCGGCCCTTTGTCTCTGTTGATTGCGACCCCAATCACCAAGCGGTCCACCAAAGCTGCCGCGCGGCGGATGATATCAATGTGCCCCATCGTGATGGGATCAAAAGTGCCGGGATAAAGGCCAATGCGCATGGGAACTCTCCTTCGAGAGGGTCATAATTTCAATGCTACGCAACCAACATCAGACCCAACTGAATGGCAAGAGCGGAAAAGAAAGTGAAGCCGGGCTAGTGCCCCATGATCATGCCTTCCAAGGCATCCTTTTCCATTGCCAGCTCAGACAGTCGTGCTTTCACAACGTCGCCCAGTGTCACGAGGCCCACCAGTTCACCATTCTCCACAACTGGCATGTGGCGGAACCGGCCATTGGTCATTTTGGTCAACACATCGTCTGATCGGTCTTCGCCCGTGCAGGTCACCAGTTTTGCTGTCATGTGATCGTCGACCTTGTCTGACAAAACGCTCGCACCGCGTGCTGAAAGCTCCCGTACCACGTCCCGCTCGGACAGGATGCCTGACGCCTTCTTTCCATCGGGAGACACAACGACCGTCCCGATTTTACGCTCCGCTAAGACTTTGATCGCGTCAGATACAGATGTTCCGGGCTTTACTGTAACAACCGCGTTCCCCGTTTTGGTTTGAAGAATTTGTTGAACCATCATGGCAGGATCCTCCCTCGATCACGCTTTCGTTACGCTCAGGTTTGCCGGATAATTCAATTCTGTCAAGAAATCGCTTCTAGCCGTGCCACTTCTGAGCGAACCCCGTCCGACAGTTCGCGCGCAAACAAAGACAATCGCGCATCATTGCGGTCGGCTTCGTGCTGGATCAGATAGAACCCGCGTGTCAGGCTAATTTGGTTTGTCAAAACCTTCTGAACATCCGGCGCTGAAGGCATTGCAAAGTCGTGCACGATCCCCAGTCCGCCGCCTTGCCGCACCCAGTTGAACTGCACAGAGACCGAGTTGGACGCCAGCGCCACGCGTTCAACCCCAAGGTCCGACAGATAGTCCAACTCGCTGTCGAAGATCATATCAGGTATGTACCCAACCAACGGGTGGCTCTTTAGGTCTTCAATCCGTTCGATCGCGGGGTGACTTTCCAAATAATCTTTCGCGGCGGCGAGAGACAGTTTGTAGTCTGTCACCTTTTCCACATGCAGCCGCCCCGGTGTGGGCGCAGATACAGCCAGCGCCATGTCTGCTTCTCTCTTTGAAAGGTTGAACACACGCGGCAAAGCCACGATTTGAATGTCCAGTTTCGGATGATTTTGCGCAATTTTGGAACATACCTGTGGCAGCAGATAGTTGGCAGCACCGTCTGGCGCGCCGATACGGACTTGCCCTGTCACCTCATCGCTTTGTCCTATGAGGACGTCTCGGGTCGCCAGCATCGCCTGCTCGGCTTGCAAGGCCTGATCCAGAACTTTCTGCCCTGCCCCATTCAACACGTATCCCTGCGGTGAGCGTATGAACAATGCCGCGCCCATTGCGCTTTCCAAACGCGACACCCGCCGTCCGATGGTGGCCGGATCAAGCCGCAGCAAACGTGCCGCGCCCGACAGGCTTTCCCCACGGGCCACCGCCAGAAACACGCGCAGATCATCCCAGTTCGGGTCCAAGTTTCACCTTTGCATTTTTGCAGTACATACCCTGTAATCTTGCCCCTGTTCACGGCATTTCCGCAAGACTAAACTATAACTACCCTTATCCAACCGGAGCTTTCCCATGCAAGAATTGACCCATTATCTAAACGGCGCCCATGTCAAAGGCACGTCTGGACGTTTTGCAGATGTCTTTAACCCTGCAACTGGAGAGGTTCAGGCGAAAGTTCCTTTGGCCAATGCCGCTGAGATGGATCAGGCCGTCGCCTATGCCTCTGCCGCGCAACCTGCATGGGCAGCAACGAACCCGCAGCGCCGTGCGCGTGTTTTGATGAAGTTTGTCGATCTGTTGAACCGCGATATGGACAAGCTCGCCGAGGCCTTGTCGCGTGAGCATGGTAAGACATTGCCCGATGCCGCTGGCGACGTGCAGCGTGGGCTTGAGGTTGTTGAATACTGCATCGGCGCACCGGAGCTGTTGAAGGGCGACTATACTGACAGTGCTGGCCCCGGAATTGATATGTATTCTATGCGGCAGGCTTTGGGCGTCACTGCCGGCATCACCCCGTTCAACTTTCCTGCCATGATCCCGATGTGGATGTTCGCGCCTGCCATCGCCTGCGGAAATGCATTTATCCTCAAACCATCTGAGCGTGATCCGTCCGTTCCGTTGATGCTGGCCGAGTTGCTGGAAGAAGCAGGACTGCCAAAGGGCATTTTGCAGGTCGTCAACGGTGACAAAGAAGCGGTAGATGCGATTTTGGACCATGAGGTGATCCAGTCCATTGGATTTGTCGGCTCGACCCCGATTGCCGAATACATTTACGGTCGCGGCTGTTCCAACGGCAAACGCGTGCAGTGCTTTGGTGGGGCCAAGAACCACATGATCATTATGCCGGACGCGGATATGACCCAAGCCGCTGATGCGCTTGTTGGCGCAGGTTATGGCGCTGCCGGTGAACGGTGCATGGCCATTTCCGTTGCAGTTGCCGTTGGTGATGACACCGCAGACCGCTTGCTTGAAAAGCTGATCCCAAAAGTCGAAGCCTTGAAGGTTGGGCCTTATACTTCTGGCAATGATGTCGACTACGGCCCTGTTGTAACGGCCGCAGCGAAGTCGAACATTGAGCGTTTGGTTCAAACTGGCATCGATCAGGGTGCGACATTGGCTGTGGATGGTCGTGATTTCAAATTGCAGGGCTATGAAGACGGTTTCTTTGTCGGCCCTCACCTGTTTGATAACGTCACCAAGGATATGGACATCTACAAGTACGAGATTTTCGGACCTGTATTGTCGACCATCCGCGCCCAGACGTATGAAGAGGCCTTGGGGCTGGCGATGGATCACGAATATGGGAATGGCACTGCCATCTTTACCCGTGACGGCGACGCAGCGCGTGATTTTGCAAACCGCGTAAACGTCGGCATGGTCGGGATCAACGTGCCCATTCC
>CAZWSE010000057.1:0-22422 GCA_964636575.1 uncultured Sulfitobacter sp.
TGGATTTTGTATCTGATGGGCTGACAGATGGACGTCGCTTTCGCATTCTTGCCGTCGTGGATGATTACAGCCGAGAGAACCTGGTACTGGTCGCAGACACATCGCTTTCAGGGCATCGTGTGGTGCGAGAACTGGATCGCATCGTTGCTGAACGCGGTATGCCAAAGACGATTGTTTCGGACAACGGGACCGAATTCACGAGCATGGCCATCCTCAAATGGGTTCAGGACACAGGCGTTGATTGGCATTACATCGCTCCGGGTAAGCCCCAGCAGAATGGTTTCATCGAAAGCTTCAATGGCAGGCTGCGCGACGAATGTTTGAACGAGACATTGTTCGGAACATTGCGCGACGCTCGACAAACGCTGGAAGAATGGCAGGAAGATTACAACTGGCGCAGACCACATTCAGCATTGGGCAACCTGACACCCATGGAATTTTTGCAGCGAAAGGCGATGGACAAGATGGCCGCCTAACGCCAAAGATTTAACCCCAACGACTCCGCTCTAAGCTGGAGGAAACTTGGGGCTCAGGTTATTTCCGGAAACTCTTTGGCCGCTCTTGCTATCTGGTTTCTACGGAAGGCAATTGCTTGTATGGTCGACAGCTGAATAGTAGCAACTCGTACGTCGTCTGGGTCGCCATCCAAAAGAAATATGTTGATTGAAATCGAATTACTCAAACGAGAAGCTCCTTAACTAATAAATCAAGCCGACACTTCAAACTTGAGAAGCAGTTGGGCGCTTCCAATCTATCCGAAAAAGACCAGCACTCTTGGGCACAGCCGATAACGGATCAAACAATACAATATTTGAAGCATAAATTTCTCTTCTGCATCCGAACGAGCCTTTTTTCGCCAACCATCCGACCAAAAAGACGTTCGATATGCAATACCGTGAAATTCACGTTCCTTGAATGCCGAGGCTATCAGATTGCATGTTCGATAGTGGGCTTCACGATCAGCGTCTGCAACTCGTCTGGAAACAAACTCAGAGGTCAAGTGGAGCAGAAGAGCGTCCAAGTCTTCCTCCTTCGGATTTGTTTCCAGCCAGCCCAAAGGCAACCTTTCCTTCTGCAACAGTTTGGCTATTCGTAAAGGGCGTTGAGATTTAAAGGCTGCAACGGTACAAACGTCTGTAGACAAAGCCTTAGTTTCGGCAACTGCTACCTCGCGCGTAGTAGACAAATACAGGACCGAATGGGCAGGAGCGTTGAATCTTCCAAGCTGTGTAATACCTTAAGGTGGCGCGGTCATGTTCTCATTAGAAAGCGGATGAAAATGTATGCTCCCCGGTTGCGACGTGCTGTCTTCTATATAGTCCTTTCGAGCTCGAAAAGCTTGAAAACCCTTGCTTAGTGTCTCTTCATCGCCTGCTCGCAAAACTGCATCAACAATTTCATCTGCCAAATCACAAGCGTCGCGCAACTCGGGCACTCCTCCAGTCTTTAGTGCGTTCAGGATGTTTCTTGGGTTTCGTTCAAAAGGGTCCATGACGCCAATATCCAAAGTCTACAATATTCTACTCCGAATATTGCTTAGCCCCCGACTTGACCACGGTCCAACAGATTCGTCGTTGCAAATTTTATGTATGTCTGAGTTCGAAAGTAACTTTGACCCAAAAGCCTTCCGCGGTCACCATCTGGTCACTGCCACCCGACAGAACCAAAATCACGAACCTCACCCAAACTGAACATTCCTCGCCGCGCTCCTCCCGTCCGGCAAACTTCGATTTTGGTCTATTCTCTTTCACTCTCCCGAAATGACCTGAACTCAGATGACAAGTCTATTGCCGCCATGGCATGCAGGAGGTCAGCGGTTCGATCCCGCTAGGGTCCACCAAACTTTTTTTACTCCGAAAAATACTGGGCCTGCTGCGGTTTGCGGATTTCCCGTTTTCGCACCCACTTTGAGTGCTGGCTGCGCATGAAGGACTGCCGGTTCGAACGCGGCGCGAACTGCTTCACGCCGCGTTCTGCTTTTGGATTAGGCCTTTGACTTTTTCCGACGCGCAAGAGCCCCGATCCCGCCAAGACCGGCGAGCATCAAAAGCCCGGCGGCTGGAAGTGGAACTGCGGCCACTTCGAGCCGGTATTGGGATGTGTTGGCAACCCGTTGGTTTGGCGCGGTCGCATCAAACGAAAATGCATAGGTGCCGGCAGCCATTTCAAACACCTGAGACGGAAATGCAAAACTGAGGACCGGGTAGACAGTGCCGCCAAAAGACAACGAGCCGTCGAATGCCGTATCCGTTGGTGCAATCAACGAGAACGTGATCTTGCTTGCTTGCGACAGTGTCACCATCGCGGCATCTGCCCACTTGTTGTTCAAACCCGGACCGTCTTGAACAAAGCCGATGATTGTCCCCGCGCCTAAAAACGTGACGGAGTCGGCCGCCGCGGTTTGACCCAGGTCTTCCGTAGAAAGAGGGTTAGAGCAGCTTGCTGTGCTTACCAGCTTGTCAGCGCTGTCACACCAGGTTTCACCATCCGCGATGGTGATTGATGCAGCATTGGCTGGAGCACATAGGAATAGCGATGCAGCAGATGCTGCCAAAAGTTTCTTAATATACAAAGGTAGTCTCCTAAAAATGGTAAAAATGGCTTCGTCGAAATTTTTGGCTTTAAAATGGTCGTGTAGCCTCGGAAAAAATGAAGCCGCTGTATCTTGTGAGAAAAATTTCCAAAAAGTAAAATGAAAAATTTTGAAGGCCTATTTCGCTGCTCTTTTTGCAGTTTTCGGAAACAATCCTGCATGCTTTGCAGTATTGGCTCAAGATTGTGCACAAACCAACGGACGAACCCTTGGTTGTTTCTGTTGAAACCCACCACGTGCTTTTGACCAAAGTGTCGTCGATGGACCCGTTTGGCACGGGCTTTTTGACGTCCTGCCCCGTACTTTTTGTGTACTGAAACACGCCTGTATTTGGGTCGTCGACCTGCGCTTTTCTCTCAACAGATTGTGTTTCCTGTCTTGCCTTGTTCCGCTAGACTGCTGCTTAAAACAAACCAGAGGCGGGCATGGTATGGCACTTTCACGGCGGCATTTTTCATTTTCATTGGCGGGCTTTGCCCTGACGGCCTGTTCGGGGCGTGCTCAGAACAGTGGCTCTGCGGCAGCGGCTGCTCCGAGCGGATTGCCGAGCGATCTGCGCCCGACCCCCAATGCAGGGTATGCCGCTTGGGTGCAGGCCTTTAAGGGCCGCGCCCGTGCCCAAGGGTTGACCGATGCGACCCTGTCTGCCGGATTTCGCGGCACGGGCTACCTGCCCGGTGTCGTCAAGCGCGACCGCAACCAGACCGAGTTCAAGCGCACTTTGGAGGAATATCTGTCTATCGCGGCCTCAGACGACCGTGTTGCAAAGGGTCGTGCTGCTTTTGCCCGTCATCGGGCTACCCTGAACGCTTTGGAAGGCCGCTACGGTGTCGATGCAGAGATTATTGCTGCCATTTGGGGGCTTGAGAGCTTTTATGGAGAGCGCCGTGGGGATGTGCCTGTGATCTCTGCCACCTCGACGCTTGCCTATGATGGTCGCCGTGGTGCGTTTTTTGAAAAGCAGTTGGTGGCTGCCCTGAAGATTATCCAAAGTGGCGATATTCCCGCATCGCGTATGACCGGAAGTTGGGCCGGTGCGATGGGGCATACCCAGTTTATTCCTACGTCTTATCAAGCCTTTGCTGTCGATTTCACCGGCGATGGCCGTCGCGATATTTGGTCGGAGGATCCAACGGATGCTTTGGCCTCTACCGCTGCGTATCTAGAGCGTAACGGTTGGAAGCGTGGCCTGCGGTGGGGCGGTGAGGTCGGTAATGGCGCGCCTGAGGGTTCGATCATTCAGCCCCAAGCGGGTGGCCCCAAGTTTTCCACCACGGCCAATTTCCGCGCGATCAAGCGGTATAACAATTCGGATGCTTATGCGATTGGTGTGGGCCATCTTGCCGACCGGATTGGCGGGGCTGGCCCTTTGAAGACCCAGTTTCCGCCCGACAAGTTTGGCATGACCAAGGATGACCGGATTGCTTTGCAAACCAAGCTGACGGCCAATGGTTTTGACACCGATGGCGCGGATGGGGTGATTGGCCCCAACAGCCGCAAAGCGATCAGTGCCTATCAATCCAGCCGTGGTTTGCCTGCGACGGGTGATCCGTCTTTGGAGTTGTTGCGCAGTTTGCCTTAGCGGCCGAGTTTGGCGGCGTCGCGCGCGATTGCTTCGATGCCTGCCCAGTCGCCTTTTGCGATCAGGTCTTTCGGCGCGACCCATGACCCGCCTGCGCAAAGCACGTTTGGAAGGCTTAGATAAGCAAGCGCGTTTGACGGGCTGACCCCGCCTGTGGGGCAGAATGTGATTTGCGGCAGCGGTGCGCCGATGGCTTTGAGCGCGGGTGCCCCGCCTGCGGCCTCTGCGGGGAAGAATTTCATCATGTCATAGCCGCGTGCGAGCAGGCGCATGGCTTCGGTCGAGGACGCGGCACCAGGGAGCAAGGGCAGCCCTTCGGCTTCGCAGGCATCCAGCAATTCATCCGTGGCACCGGGCGAGACGCCGAAGATGGCACCAGCCTCTTTCGCGGCGCGCACGTCTTCGGGGGTAACGAGCGTGCCTGCGCCCACATAGCCGCCGTCCACGTCTGCCATTGCCTTGATCGCGTCAAGCGCTTGGGGCGTGCGTAATGTCACCTCAAGCGCGGGCAATCCGCCTGCCACAAGCGCCTGCGCCAAGGGTTTCGCGTGGGCCACGTCACCCACAACGATCACGGGCACGATGGGGGCCAGTGCGCAGATTTTGCGGGTTTCAATGCAGGCTTCAGCCGCTGTGATGCTCATGTCTGTTATCCTCCGAAAATGGTGGCGCCGGTGTCTGCGCTGCCGACCGATCCGCGGAAGGTTGCGAAGAGCTCGCGCCCCATGCCGAATTGGTTGGCGGTTAGGTCGGCGGTGGCGGCGGGCCGGTCAAGCACACCGTCGGTGAGAATGTTCAGATCGCCCTTTTCGGCATCGACCCGCACCACATCGCCGTCGCGCAGCTTGGCGATTGCACCGCCATCGACCGCTTCGGGGCAGACGTGGATGGCTGAGGGTACTTTGCCCGATGCGCCGGACATGCGCCCGTCTGTGACCAGTGCTACTTTCTGACCGCGCCCTTGCATGATCGAGAGCATGGGCGTCAGGCTGTGCAGTTCTGGCATGCCGTTGGCTTTGGGGCCTTGGAAGCGGACGACGATGATGACGTCTTCTGTCAGCTCGCCTGCCTTGAAGGCTGTTTTCACATCCAACTGATCTGCAAAGACCCGCACGGGGGCTTCGATCACGCGGTGTTCTGGGGCTACGGCAGAGACTTTCATAACGCCCGTGCCGAGCGATCCTGTCAGCCGTGACAACCCGCCTGTCGGTTGGAACGGGTCAGAGGCTGGTCGCAGGATTTTGTCGTTCTGGCTTGTTCCAGCGCCGGCTTCCCATGTGAGTTTGCCGTCTTTGAGCTTGGGCTCATGCGTGTATTCGGCCAGCCCGCCGCCTGCGACGGTTTTGGTGTCGGGGTGCAGAAGTCCCGCATCCAACAACTCGCCAATCATGTAGCCAAGCCCGCCTGCGGCGTGGAAGTGGTTCACGTCTGCCAGCCCGTTTGGATAGACCCGCGCCATGAGCGGTGTGACCTCGGACAGGTCAGAGAAATCTTCCCAATCGAGAATGATCCCCCCTGCCCGCGCCATTGCGATCAGGTGGATCAGCAGGTTCGTGGACCCGCCCGTGGCGTTTAGCCCGATGATTCCGTTTACGAAGGCTTTTTCGTCCAGAATATCGCAGACGGGCGTATAGGCATTGCCCAGATCACTGAGCGAGAGTGCGCGTTTTGCGCCCTCAGACGTTAGCGCGTCGCGCAGCGGTGTGTTGGGTGTCACGAAGCTGGCGCCTGGCAGGTGCATCCCCATGAATTCCATCAACATTTGGTTCGTGTTGGCCGTTCCGTAGAAGGTGCATGTACCCGGCCCGTGGTAGGCGGCCATTTCGGCTTTCATCAGCTCGGCCCGCCCGATTTCGCCTGTTGCGAATTGCTGGCGGATTTTGGCTTTTTCGTCGTTGGAGAGCCCGCTTTCCATGGGTCCTGCGGGCAGGAAGACCGCTGGCAGATGCCCGAAGGCTTGTGCGGCGATAATCAGCCCCGGCACGATTTTATCGCAGACCCCGAGGAACACGGCGGCATCAAAGGTGTTGTGGCTAAGGGCTACAGAGGCGGCCAGTGCGATTACATCGCGTGAGAAGAGGCTGAGTTCCATTCCCGCTTCGCCTTGGGTCACCCCGTCACACATGGCGGGCACGCCGCCTGCGACTTGGGCCGTGCCGCCTGCATCGCGCACGGCGGCGCGGATCAGATCGGGGAAACGCTCAAACGGTTGGTGCGCGGACAACATATCGTTGTAGGTGGTCACGATCCCGAGGTTGCCTGCGTCTTTGGTGGCGAGCGCGTCTTGATCCGGCCCTGCGGCGGCATAGGCGTGGGCCTGACCGCTGCACGACAGATGCCCCCGCGCTGGCCCTTTGACCCGCGCTGCGTTCATGCGGGTCATGTAGTCGCCCCGCGCGTTTGCGCTGCGGTCGATGATCCGGTCTGTCACCCGTTCAACGGTTGAGTTCAAAGCCATGATATTGGTCCTTTGTGTGCCTGAGCCTGTTAGATCGGGTTCTGCGCCTTACAGCAAGTCGCCCATGTACCGGCCCACGTCGATCATCCGGTTCGAAAAGCCCCATTCGTTGTCGTACCAGCTGATGATCCGCACCATGCCGTCTTCGGTGACGCTTGTTTGTGCGGGTGTGTAGGTGGACGAATGTGGGTCGTGGTTGAAGTCAATCGACACGAGCGGGTCTTGCTCATACCCCAAGACGCCCTTCATCGGCCCGTCTGAGGCTGCTTTCATGGCCGCGTTGATGCTGTCGACTGTCGCGGGAGAGTTGAGCATCACGCAGAGGTCCACAAGCGATACGTTTGGCGTTGGCACCCGAATGGCGGAACCTTCGAGCTTGCCTTTGAGTTGCGGCAGAACCAGTGAGATCGCTTTGGCCGCCCCTGTCGTAGTCGGGATCATCGAAACGGATGCTGCCCGCGCGCGGTACGGGTCTTTGAGTGGGCTGTCGTGGGTTGGTTGGCTGCCTGTGAAGGCGTGCACTGTGGTCATATAGCCGGTTTTGATCCCGAAAGTTTGATCAAGCACCAGTGCCACGGGGGCCAGACAGTTTGTGGTACACGATGCATTTGAGACGATCACGTCTTCGCCTGTCAGATCGGCGTGGTTGACCCCGAACACGACCGTGCGGTCGACGTCTTTGCCGGGGGCGGAGATCAGAACGCGTTTGGCACCGGCTTTAAGGTATTTCGATGCCCCGTCGCGGTCTTTGAAGTGGCCTGTGCATTCGAACGCGATGTCGACGTCTTTCCATGGCAGGTCTTCGGGGTTGCGCAGTGCGGTCATGCGGATTTCGCTACCGTTGATATGTAGCGTTTCGCCTTTGAGTTCGGCTTTTACTGGAAGCCGCCCGTGTACGCTGTCGTATTTCAGCAGGTTCACCAGTGCGTCTGACGGGGCCAGATCATTGATCGCCACGATTTCGACGTCGGTGATGTTGTTTTCGATGAGAGCGCGCAGGATGCTGCGTCCGATCCGTCCGAACCCGTTAATACCAACTTTGACTGTCATGATGTGTGGCCCCCTGCCATATCCAGATGTCTCAAAATACTTGTTAGCGCTAACAAGCAGAAAGCGATCCGGAAATCAAGTCACCAATGCGCGCGAGTAGGTTTAGTATTCGGTGTTCAGCGCATCTGCTGCCGGAATTTCGCGTTCCCGACGCGCGATATAATCGTGCAATGCGTCGTCTTTTGCTTGGTCCAGTTTGGGTTCTTGGTATTCGGACAGAAGCTTGCGGGCATGGGTCAGTGCGCGCTGTGTGATCTCGACCGATCCTTCGGCCTGCCATTGCTCGATTGAGTTGTTGTCGAACATTTCGGGCATGAAGAAGGCTTGTTGGAAGTTTTCAAGCGTGTGCGGGTGGCCCAGATAGTGCCCGCCCGGTCCGATGTCTTTGACCGCAGACAGCCCTGCATCGAAGTCATCCCATTTTGGTCCTTCGGCCATGCGGTAGGCCATTGCGCATTGTTCGGCGTCGACGATGAATTTGGCGGTCGAGCAGTGCATCCCTGCTTCGTTCCAGCCCGCTGAATGCCAGATGTAGTTCGCCCCTGCGTGCATCACCGCTTGTAGGGTGGTCGCACTTTCGTAGCCTGCTTGTGCATCAAATGTCTTGGCCCCGCCAAGGGTGTTCGAGGTCCGCCACGGCACATCGTAGAACCGCGCCATTTGACCGACCATGAAGTTCATCAAGCTGATTTCGGGGGTGCCTGCCATGGGCGCGCCTGATTTCATGGACACGGTGGCCAGATAGTGCCCGTAGATCGCGGGGCAGCCTTTGCGGATGACTTGGGTATAGGCCAGCGCGCTGAGCGCTTCGGCGTTGAGTTGTGCGACGGTCGGCGCAACGGAGGCGGGCGTATTGGCCCCGCCCAGCACGAAGGGCGAGCAAAGCACGGGCTGGTTGCGGCGGTTAAAAGCCCGCATCGCGCCGAGCATGGTTTCATCCCAGACCAGAGGCGAGTTGCCGTTGCAGTTTCCGGTAACGACCGGATGGGTTTCCATGAAATCCGCACCGAACAGGATCGCGCACATATCAAGCACGTCTTCGGCGTTTTTGGCGCTGGTGGTCATGCCCATGAAGGTCTTGTCGGAATGCTTCATCGAGCTGTAGGTGATGCGCAGATGCCGCTGGCTGATCGGGTGGTCGTAGGGTTCTACGATGTGATGCGCTGACGAATGCATCGCGGGCATCATATGGGCGAGCTTGTGGAACATCGCCAGATCATCAAGCGTTGGGTTGCGCCGCACATCGTCGAGATCGCGCACATAGGGCGCGCCTGTCATGGGCACGAACATAGAATGTTTGCCGCCAAGCCTGATGTTCCGGTCGGGATTGCGCGCGTGATAGGTGAAATCGGACGGGATCGTTTTGATGAGCTCGCGCACGAGGCCCCGATCCAGATGCACGGTTTCGCCGCGCACGTCTGCGCCTGCCTTGCGCCAGTCTTCGAGCGCTATGGGGTCGCGAAAAACCACGCCTACGTTTTCGAGAATCGACATTGAGGCGTCATCGATGCGTTCAACCTGCGCGCCGTCCATGACCTCGCACAGCGGCAGTGCGCGGGTGAGACCTGGAAGCATTGTAAAATCTGTCGCAGCCCGCGTTTTGCGCCGTGCGTGACGCCCGCCGGATCGTTCCGGTTTTTTATAGTCGGATTGCATGGTTAGACCTTTTTGCGTTTGTGTCAGGAAAGGCGGAATCTTGGGCCCGCGCAAGCGATCTAGCGTCATGCGATGTACAGAAGCGACACCTTGCGGCGTCGCAAAAGTGTCAACTTTAGTGTACATTGACTATGTAAAGTTAACCTGACAAAGTGTCGCAATGGGAGGCTCTCCTGTTTGTCTGTGACGCATCGCAGGCGCTAAGTTTGGGTTTGCTTTCCTTAATTTGGAAAAGGAGGACTCAAATGGCAGATTCCGATAAAGTATGGCCCACTGGCCTTACTCTCGATGAAGCCGAAGAAGTGCATAGCTATTTGATTGATGGAACTCGCGTCTTTGGCGTGATTGCATTGATTGCGCACATTCTCGTTGCTGTATCAACACCTTGGCTCGGATAAGGAGGCTATAACATGAACAATGCAAAAATGTGGCTTGTTGTTTCTCCGACTGTTGGCGTCCCGCTGTTTTTAGGCGCGGTCGCTGTCGGTTCATTCTCCGTTCACATGCAAGTTGTCAAAAATACCTCTTGGGTATCTGACTTCCTGCAAGGCGTGCCTATGGGCACCGGTGACGCAGAATCAGCAGCCTTGATCGATCAAAACAAAATGGAAGCCGCGAAAGCCTCTTACGCTGTTCCAACGGCAGACGGACTGGAAGTCACAGTCATTCTGCCCGATGGCACAAGCACCCAAGCAGTTCTTCAGATGCCGGATGCATCTGTGCAATCTGCAAGTTTGATCACACGATAAAGCGATTGGGCCCGCACATTTTCCATGTGGGCCCAATAACTCCCCCCTGTTTTCGCTGTCCCTTGATCCCATTGGACAGCCCCCGATAGGTCTGAAATGTCCCGTTTGCGCAGATATACCACGCAGAAACTGACGGCCCTTGGGCCGAAGTACCTGCCGTTTGCGGATGTCGCCACTGAGGATGTTCCCCTGTCCCGCTTGCTCCGGCTGTCCCTGTTTCAGGTCACCGTTGGCATGGCCCTTGTCTTGCTGGTTGGCACCCTGAACCGCGTCATGATCGTCGAGTTGGCCGTTCCTGCCACCCTTGTCGCTGTCATGCTGGCCCTGCCCTTGGTCTTTGCCCCGTTTCGCATGTTGATTGGCTATAAATCCGACATACATGTCTCTGCTCTTGGTTTGCGCCGAATACCCTACATCTGGAAAGGCACCCTGTGTCAGTTCGGTGGTTTCGCCATTATGCCTTTCGCTTTGCTGGTCTTGTCCGGCTACGGTGAGGCCGTGGATGCCCCCCGCTGGATCGGGTTAAGCGCTGCTGCCCTGTCCTTTTTGCTGGTTGGTGCAGGCGTTCATATCGTTCAGACCGTTGGTCTGGCCCTTGCCACTGATTTGGTCGACGAGGCCGATCAGCCCAAGGTCGTTGGATTGATGTATGTCATGCTATTGCTGGGCATGGTGTTGAGCGCCTTGATCTATGGCGCATTGTTGGAAAATTATACGCCGGGCCGTTTGATCCAAGTGATCCAAGGCAGTGCTGTGATTACTGTTGCTTTGAACCTTGCTGCCATGTGGAAGCAAGAGGCCCGCAGCCGTGTCCGTGCCGCTGAGATGAAGCAGGCGCGGCATACCAATTTCCGCGATGCCCTAGCCCATCTGGCCCAATCCCCCGGCATCATGCGCTTGCTCGTGGTCATTTGTCTTGGCACCTTCGGCTTTGGTATGGCCGATGTGTTGCTTGAACCTTACGGCGGCCAAGCCTTGGGCATGACCGTGTCCAACACCACCAAGCTGACCGCTTTGTTCGCTACCGGCACTTTGATCGGGTTTGGTATTGCGTCCCGCCTGTTGAGCGGATCGACCCTGCCTGAGAATCTGGCTCTTGTCGGCACTGCCATCGGTGTTCCCGGCTTTGCCGCTGTTATCCTTGCCTCAACCGGCGCCGGCATTGTGAGCTTTCTTATTGGCACCTTCCTGATCGGCCTTGGTGCTGGTCTTTTCGGCCATGCCACCCTGACCGCGACCCTGCGGGCTGCCCCTGAAAACCGCGTGGGCCTTGCCCTTGGCGCATGGGGCGCTGCCCAAGCAACCGCCGCCGGTATTGGCGTCGCTTTGGCTGGCATTGTCCGCGATATCATCGTTGGATTGCAGGCCCCGACTGGAAGTGTATCCCATTTGCCCTACACTGTGGTATTCTCAATAGAAGCGGTCACCCTTGTGATCGCGATCGCAGTGATCTGGCCGATGGCCCGCGCCATGACGAACCGAACTGACGACCCGAAATCGAACACGAACACGAACACAGTGGAGGCATTATGACGACAATCATTACGCGTGTATTTCCAAGTGCAGCAGCAGCCAAAAGCGCCGCAGAGCGCCTGTTGGCCAAGGGCGTTCCCGAACGCCAGCTGGATGTGATTGGTGCCGGGGCTGACGCCCGTGCGGATCTTGAAGCTGCCGAGGTCCATTCCTCTGCCATTGAGCCTTATCTGAAGCGTATCAAGGCTGGAAACGCAGTCCTTGTCGCCCGCACCACATACAAGCCGTTGCAAGCCGCCAGCATGACCCGCGAGGTTCTGTCCAAGCGCGATACAATTCCCGTGGCCAATGTCACGGACGACTTCTTCGTGCCAGACAAGGTTGACGGCTCTCCCAGCGTGTTAAAGGATCACCCGTTGTTCCTGACAGATCGCCGGTCCACCCGTGGCGGTGGTCCGTTGTCGCAGGGTTTGGGCATTGGCATGCTGAAGCATCGCAGTGGCAAACGCCCGTTGATGGATCATGGCAAGCGTATGTCGCGGATGTTCTGGCCGATGAAGCTGGTGTCGCAGAAAGAGCGGTCAAGCTCGGTCATACGCGGTGGTCGCTATATGTCCAAGATGTTCTGGCCAATGCGGCTGGTGTCACGGCGCGGCTAAGGCTGTTTCAGACATTATTCAAGTCAAAGGCCCTGCACCAGCGGGGCCTTTTGCGTTTCTCACACCCCTTCTGATTTCCCCCAAGCCTTGACCCAAGCCCCATAGTCTGGTCAGCAAGGCCATCTTGCTGCGCCAACCAAAGACGGGCTGCTATTTATGAACGAAATCTGGGCAGGACTGGCGGCCGCTTTCCGGCTGATCGTCACCTTGGACGCTGATCTGGTTGAGATCACGCTGCGTTCGCTACAGGTGAGCCTGACAGCTTTGGTTATTGCCTCGGCCATTGCCCTGCCCTTTGGAACCTGGCTGGCCGTTCGCCGGTTCCGCTATCGCCGCGCCACCATTGCCACCTTGAACGCGCTTATGGGCTTGCCCCCTGTGGTCGTCGGTTTGATTGTTTACCTGCTGTTGTCGCGGTCCGGCCCCTTTGGCGTTCTGGGCTTGCTGTTCACCCCCACAGCCATGATCATCGCGCAGGTCATTATCATCACGCCCTTGATTGCGTCGATCACCCATCAAGCCATGCGAGAGCTTTGGGCTGAATACCATGATCTGCTGATTTCCCTGAACACGAGCAACTGGCAGCGCGTCAAAACCCTGATCTGGGACGGGCGGCGGGCTTTGCTGACATCCGCCCTTGCCGGATTTGGCCGTGCCATTGGTGAGGTCGGCGCAATTATGATCGTGGGCGGCAATATTGATCATGCCACCCGTGTTCTGACCACCGCCATCGCCCTTGAGACCGGCAAAGGTGATTTTGCCTTGGCCCTTGGGTTGGGTTTTGTGCTGATCGCGCTGGCCTTACTGGTGAACTTTGCCATCCATTCCCTGTCGCGTACTGAAAGGCATGGGACATGGTAGAGACCCCACTGTCTGTGCGCTTGGAGGATGTGACCGTCAAACGCCGTGGTCGCACCATTTTGGACGCGATCAATCTTGATCTTGCGGGCACTGGTTTCACCATTGTGCTTGGCCCCAACGGGTCGGGCAAAACGACCTTGCTGAAGGTTCTGCACGGGGTTGAGCGGATCACATCGGGCACTGCCACATGGTCTGCCCCTGCCGCGGAGGCCCAGCAAGCGCAGGCCTATGTGTTTCAGCGCCCCATCATGCTGCGTCGCACTGTGCGTCAGAACCTTGCTTATCCGTTGGAACTGATCGGCGCCCCCAAGCCCGAGATCGCCAAAAGCGTTGCCGAATGGGCGGACCGTGTGGACCTGACCGCTGCCCTTGATCTGCCTGCCCCGCGCCTGTCGGGTGGCGAAAAGCAGAAGCTGGCGCTGGCGAGAGCTTTGATCCGACGCCCGAAGGTGCTGTTTCTGGACGAGCCTTGCGCGAACCTTGATGGCAGATCCACCCGCGAGATCGAGGCTGTTTTGCAGGGTGCCCATGCCGAAGGCACGCGGATTGTGATGACGACCCATGACATCGCGCAGGCCCGCAGGTTGGCCAGTGATGTTATCTTTTTGCTGAACGGACGTTTGCACGAACAAGGGGCCGCACCTGCGATCTTTGATGCCCCTGCCACCGCCGAGGCCGGTGCGTTTTTCCGGGGGGATATTGTCGAATGATCCGTGTCATTGTCCTGATCCTTGGTTTGCTGGCTGGTCCTGCTTGGGCTGAGCAGATGCGATTGGCTGTGACGACCAGTTTTCACAACTCCGGCCTGTCGGATGTGTTGCTGCCTGCGATTGAGGCAGACACGGGGCTAGAGGTGCAACTGCTTGTGGTGGGCACCGGGCAGGCATTGAGGCTGGGCAAGGCGGGTGATGTGGATGCGATCCTTGTGCATGCCCGCGCGGCCGAGGATGCCTTTGTCGCGGAGGGCTACGCCCCTTACCGCCGCGAGATCATGTACAATGATTTTGTGCTGATCGGCCCTGATGCGGACCCTGCGGGGATTGAGGGCGCAACGGATGCCCGCGCTGCGATGGAACAGATTGCTAAGGTCGAGGCCCCGTTTGTCAGCCGGGGTGATGACAGTGGCACCCACAAAGCCGAGCTTGCCTTGTGGCGGGCGGCGGGCATGGACCCTGTCAGTTTTGCCGGTTGGTACAAAGCCGTTGGTGCGGGTATGGGCGCCAGTTTGAACACGGCTGCGGGCTTTGATGCCTACATCCTTGCCGACCGTGCGTCGTGGTTGAACTTTGGCAATAAGGCGGGGTTGCGCTTGCTTTACGCGGGCGATCCCGCGCTGTTCAATCAATATGCCTTTCTACCTGTTGATAAGGCCCGCCACCCCCATGTGAAGGCGGATGCGGCTGCGCGGTTGGAACAGTGGCTGACCGGCCCACGCGCGGAGGCTTTGATCAACGGATACCGCATCGCAGGCGCGCCGTTGTTTGTGTTCAACGCTGCGCCTGCGGATTAGGTCCAATACAAAACAGGCCCCGCGAAGGGCCTGTTTGGGTGTCTCGTTTTCTGAAAGATGGCAGGCTTAGCCTTTGCCTTTCCATGGCACCAAGAACCGTTCGGCCATGCGCATCAGCACGTCGATGCCAAAGCCGATGATCCCGATCAGGATGATCCCCATCAGCACGATGTCGGTGTCCTGAAACTTGGACGCCGCCACGATCATTTTGCCGACACCCTTTTCAGCAGCGACCAGTTCCGCCGCCACAACCGTGCCCCAGCAGACCCCCATCGCCACACGCGCGGCGGTGAAGATTTCGGGCAGGGAGTTCGGTATGATGACATGGCGCAGGATTTGCCACTTGGAGGCCCCAAGCGAATAGGCTGCGTGCACCTTGGAGATTTTGACGCCCGACACGCCAGACCGCGCACCAATCGCCATGATCCAAAGCGCTGCGAGGAACAGCAGGATGATCTTGCCCTGTTCGCCGATGCCTGCCCAGATGATGACCAGCGGGATCAACGCCAAGGGTGGCACGGGGCGCATAAACTCGACGATTGGATCGAACCAGCCACGGAACCAGTTGCTAAGCCCCATTGCGTAGCCCAGCGGGATCCCGACGATTGCGCCCAGCAAGAAGCCGACAACAACGCGGAACAGACTGAAGCTGAGATGCTCGGCCAGTGTTACGTTCTGGTAGCCTTCGCTGGCCACATTGATCAGACGGTTCCACACCGATTCAGGGGACGGCAGCCAGATGTTTTCCATCTGCAGGCCCTTGGCCGGTTCAAAATTCAGAGTGCCTTTATCGGTCAGCGCCACACGGCCAAAGCCGGTTTGAACATCCACGCCACGCTCAATCGGAGTGCCGTTGATGGCAACGACTTTGGCCTCTTCCTTGCGTGAGACCTGATCGTTTTTGTCCCAGATCAGCAGCTTGCTGCGGTATGCCTGTACTGCCAAAGTGTCATCTGCGGCTATGCCGTCACCTGCAGGCACATCCGCCGTTTCGGGGACTTGACCTGCTTCAAACACGGTCACAAAGACGGTCGCGTCATCTTGCGTGCCGTCGGCGGCTTCGAGGGTGTAGGTAAAGCTGTTTTCACCCACGAAAGGCCCAGGTGCGTGCAGGAAACCGGGCAACAGTTTGGAGCCTGTGAATGCCCCCCAGATCACGAAAATCAGCACAATAGAGATGATGGAAGCGGCCGTGTTGGACACAACCGCGCTTTCATCCCCGAAGGTCACCGTTTTGAGCGATGTGTAATCTTTAATCGAGCCAACTGCCTTTTTGACGAGGCCGTAGACAAACATGATGGCCAGAATGACCAGAAGGTAGGCGCCGATGGCGGGGGCGGCGTATACGAGGCTTTGGCCGAGTTGGACAAGTTCGCCGCTGAGATCGGATACAATGCTCATCTTATGCCTCCGCTGCGGCTGAACCGCCCATAATCTCTTCTTCCATATCCCAAATCATGCTCAGGATTTCGTCGCGGCGGACGGCGAAGTCGGGGTGTTTTTTGACCTCTCGCAGGTCTTTCCCAACACCCATTTCGGCGAAGGGCAGATTGTATTCTTTGTGGATACGGCCCGGGCGTGGCGCCATAACGAGCAGGCGTTCGCCCAGCAACAATGCCTCTTCAACCGAGTGTGTGATGAGCACGATGGTTTTACCGGTTTCTTTCCAAAGCTTTAGGATCAACCCCTGCATCTTTTCGCGGGTCAACGCGTCGAGCGCGCCCAAAGGTTCGTCCATCAAGATCACGTCGGGATCGTTGGCAAGGCAACGGGCCAAGGCCACACGCTGCTGCATCCCGCCTGAAAGTTCATAAACCATTTTTTCTTTGAATTCCTGCAGACCGACCACATCGAGGAGGTGATCCACGATGCCCGCGGATTCGGATTTGGACATGCCCTTCATATCGGGGCCAAAGCGGACGTTGTCGCGCACGCTCATCCACTCAAAAAGAGCGCCCTGTTGAAAGACCATGCCGCGCGCCGCGCTTGGGCCGGTGACTTTTTCACCGTTCAGCACGATCTGTCCGCCTGTAGGGGCCAGAAAGCCTGCCAGGATATTCAGCAAAGTGGTTTTGCCGCAGCCCGAGGGGCCGAGCACGGACATCAGCTCTCCCTCTTTGAGTTCGAGCGATACGTTTTTGAGAGCTTGGACAGATCCGCCACCGGGCAGATCGAAGCGCATGGAAATGTCATCAATGGAAAGGCCGGACATCTGCGTTCCTTTGTGTGTGGAAAATCAGTGTGTGGGATCGCGCGAACCGCGGTGCAGACCCGGTCCGGATAGAAAAAAGGGGCCACCCTTTTCAAACAAAGAGCGGCCCCGATCTGTTTGGCTTACATGCCTTGGGCAGCCTTCAGCGGACCAAGGTTGATGGTCGCATCATAGGACCCCAGAGCTGATGGGATGGAGCCTGCGTTTACGAAGACTTCGGCCACACCTTTCATGAAGGTCGGCGCTGTGCCGCCTAACCATGCGTCGCCCAGTTGATCGTCCACGGATGGGAACTCAAATGTGGACATTGTGGAGGCTGTGTCTTCTTCGCTCATGCCGGCGTCTTTGGCGATTACTGGCAGCATTGCCGCAGCACCGTCACCACCTGCGTTCCACATCGCGTTTGCGTCTGCAGTCACCTTCAGGAATTTGGCCAGCAATTCGCCTTCTTCCGCAACAAAGGCAGCAGGTGCTGTTGTTACGTCAAAGACAAGAATACCAAGCTCTTGCTTTTCAGCACCGGTCAGCAGCACGTTGCCGTGCTCTTTCATGCGGCGCAGAGCACCGCCCCAACCACAAGCCATGTCGAGCGAGCCTTGCGCCAGTGCAGCTGCACCTTCCGCTGGGGCCATGTCGACCACTTCCAGACCGCCGACATCAACACCGAAGTGTTCCATCTGCTTCAGGAAACCGTAGTGCGCGGCTGTGCCCAAAGGAACGGCCACTTTCTTGCCGGCCAGTTCGCCAGCGGATGTTTTGTCGATTTCCAAACCGCTGGACACAACACAGTTGTCGTTGTCAGAGTAAGAGACCGCAACGTCTACGATTTGGATGTCCTGACCGGCAGAAGATGCAACCACGAAAGGTGGAACGCCTTGGCTGACGCTGATCTGGACGTCGCCAGATGCCATCGCGGCAGACATTGCAGTACCGGTGTCAAATGCGACCCAGTTCACTTTTGCGCCAAGCGCTTCGTCGTAGGTGCCGTTTACTTTTGCGAACTGGAACGGCATTGGCCATTCGAGAAAGTAACCAACGGTGATTTCACCACCATGACCACCTGCAACCGCAGCGGTTGCCGAGATCGCAGTCATTGTACCGGCAATCATGCCAAGTGCGAGATTTTTCATTTTGTTCTCCCTGAACAGTTATTTACGTACGGGGTCCGGACAGCTTCACGTTGTGAAACCCGTATTCATACGGCGTCACTATGAGCGGATTCTCTTTCCCGTCAAACATGCTTAGCCGCTTCTTTTCGAAATAGGCAACAAGGCACCCTGATTTAGAATCGCAGCCATTCGGACTGGGCAGATCGTGTCAGGGCGGCCCAGTGGGGTCAACCACTTGTAATCATTTATTTATATCGCTTGACGTTGGCGTCTTAAGCTTAGGTGTCGGCCATGACTGGCCTTAAAGCTCATTCAATCTGGCCCTATATCAGCCGTCTTGTCTGCATCGCTGCGCCAAAGAATTAGGCGGCAAGAAGCCTTCAAGCCTTGGGTTTGCGCGCAAATGACGCAAACTTGATCAAATAATGGGCGCTTATGCCGTGTCAGGCCCAATCCGTCAGACGAAGGGCATGTAGAAGTCGAGGATTTCTTCAGGGCTTTTCCCAGCAAGCCGTTCTGCCTCGTCCCGTTTCAGGAAGATCAGTGCTTCACAGTAGTCTGACCCCACCGCCGCACACAGGTCCTTGTCTGCTTCGAGCGCGTCGAGTGCCTTGTTCAGGGTTTCGGGCACATGCCTTGTCTCACGCGTGTTTTCCAAACCGTCCATATCTTCGGCTGCTTGAAGGGGCAGTTTGCCTTCCAACCCCAGCTTGGCCGCTTGCAACACAGCCGTGACCGCTTGGTAAGGGTTCGTCGCGCAATCGCCGGTGCGGTGTTCAAGCCGTGCCGTGCTTTCGGACTTTGTTGAGCTGCGGATGGTCACCAGCCGGTGGTCTTCCGCCCAGTTCGCCCAATACCCCGCAAGGCTTGCTGGCCCAAGCCTGTCGTAGCTGTTCACTGTTGTGGCCAGCAGTCCTGCCAGCCCTTCGTGGTGCGCGATCATGCCTGCAATGCAGTGTTCGGCCATGGCTGACAGTTTGCCCCCTGCCGAGATTGTGTTCTTGCCTGCCTTGTCGTTAAAGCTGAAATTGACGTGCAGCCCTGACCCGCCCCGTTCAACGATGGGTTTGGGCATGAAGGTCAGCAGCAGCCCTTTCTTCAGCGCCACCTCGCGTGCCATTGTTTGCATGAGCAAGAAGTCGTCGCAGGCCTTTAGCGCTGTGTCGAATTTGAGGGTCAGCTCAAACTGTCCGTTGTCGTATTCGCCGTTCATGCTTTCGATCGGGATGCCTGCGGTTTGGGCGGTATCCCAAATCTCATCCATGACGCCCAAGGGATCGTTGGACGGGCCTGTTCCATACACAAAGGCGCCGGGCGTGTCGTAGGGTTCCCAATTGCCGTCTTCGTCGCGCTGGAAAAGGTAAGCCTCGGATTCCAGACCGACCATCGGGGAATACCCTAAGGATTCCCATTCCGCCACAGTCCGGCGCAGGTTGCCCCGTGCGCAAAGTGGAAATGGCGCGCCGTCTGACATCAAATCCCCAAGCGCGATTTCGGTGCCTGCCTGCCAAGCGGTGCGTCTGTCTTTGTCGAGATGCAGATCGACGTCCGGTATCCCGTCAAACAACCCGCACCCCGGCACAGGGATCAGATCACGGTCATAGGTGACCCCAAAGACGCCTTTTGCAAACCCGATGCCGTCGGCTGCGGCCGCCACTTCGCTGGGCACGTATTTGCCCCGTGGCAGGTTCAGCATATCTGCAAAAAGCACCCGTGTGCGATTGATCTCGGTCATGGTCAGGCCTTCCTTTTGACGGTTACGTTTTGGCGTTTGACGCCGCAAATAAAGTTGGACCGTGTCCATGTTGGCGCGTCTGTGGCGGTCATGGTGTCGATCCGTTTGATAAGCTCTTCCAGCACGATGCGGACTTCGAGTTTTGCCAGATGCATCCCGAGACAAACGTGGATGCCCCCCTGCCCGAAGGCCAGATGCCGGTTGGGTTGGCGGCCCAGTTGCACAGCGTTGGGGTCGTCGAAAAAGGTTTCGTCGCGGCTGCCGGAGACGAACCACAAGAGCACCTTGTCGCCTGCTTTGATCGTCTTGCCGTGCATATCAAAGTCTTGCGTCGCCGTCCGCCGGAAGTGCATCGTCGGAGAGGCCAGCCGGATGAATTCATCGGCGCAGGTATCCCAGTATTTGCCTGTCCGAAGCTGTTCAATCAGGTGGGGATTGTGCGCCAGAAGGTGCAGCGCCATAGCAATGGAATAGCGCGTGGTGTCGTTGCCTGCCGCGACCAGAAGGCAGAAGAAATTCTTGAATTCCAGATCCTTCAACCCGTTTTCGTCGCGCATCATTGTGGCGAGGATACCGTGTTCGGCGACCGCCCGTTTGTGGGTCAGAAGGTCTTCGGCGTAGTCGTAAAGTTCGACCCCCGCAGGGCTGCGAAAGGGCATCATCCGGTAGGCGCTGGTGTCCATCTTATCGACGACGTGTTGTGTGAAGTCGGGGTCTGTGTTGCCGATCAGCGCGTCGCCTTTTTCAACGAGGAAATTCAGATCTTCGTCTGGCACCCCGAGGATCCGGCCCAGCATAAGCATTGGCAGTTGCTTGGCGATGGCGTCCACGGCATCGAATTCAGTCTGCGCGAGTGCCTTGTCGACGATGTCTGCCGCCAGATCGCGGATGGTGTCCTCAAACCCTGCCATGACCGGTTTCGCGAAGCTGGGGTTTACCTGCCGCCTAACGCTTGTGTGTTCGGGCGCATCGGTTTCCTGAAACGTGCGTCGCGCCATGTATTCATCATGGCTTTGATCTTCGAGCCTGATCCCTTGGGCCGAGCTGAAAATGTTGCTTTCCTTGTTCGCAAGCGCGATGTCGGCGTGGCGTGTGAGGTTCCAGAAACCCTTGGTTTCATCGTCTCCGTCGTTCCAATGCAGCGGGTCTTCGCGGCGCAAACGCGCGAAGGTGGCGTGCGGCACCCCGCTTGCGAAGCTGTCGTGGCTGAGAAGGTTCAGGTGCCCGTTGTCTTCCATGCTCAGGCGCCCCCTTTGAAGAAGTTTGTGGCCCACAGCCCGAAGATGTCCCCGCGCGGTGTGCTTTGCAGGCTGGCCCATGCGGCTTTGGCCTGTGCTTTCGGCATTTTGTCTTCCATGTAGCCCAACACGCAGGCCATGAAGTCGTGACTGAACTCGGGATGCGCTTGGGTTGTGAAGATGTGATCGCCTTTTGCAAAGCTCGCGATTTTGCAGTTGGCTGTGGACCCGATCAGGTCACATCCGTCGGGCAGTGCCGTCACCTGATCTTCGTGGAAGACATACATCGGCAGGCTGTCGTGAACGGGGGTCATCCACGGTCGTTTGGAATGAAACTGCGTGTCTTCGATGCCGACGTTGTAGCCTTCGCCTGTGCGTTCGACCGTGCCGCCCAGCGCCAGAGCGATGGCTTGATGCCCGAAGCAGGCCCCGAGCAGTGGTTTCTTGGCAGCGTCGCAGCGGCGGATGAAGTTGAGCAGGTCATCGGTGAAGATGTGTTGGTCCAGCACGCTCAGCGGGCTGCCTGTGATCAGATAGGCATCGTGATCGTCCAAGTTTTCCGGCACCTCACCCCCGATCGTCATGTAAACGCGGTAGGTGAACCGGTCGTCTTGCGCGTCGAACATATCGCGAAACCGGTGGGCGTCGTCGGGAAAAGCATCCCCGACCTCGACGGTTTTGTCGTGGTTGGTTTGCAATATGCCGAGCTTGATCCGTTTCATTCAGGCGTCCCTTTTGCGCTAAGGATTAGGGCTGTCTGTGTTGCGGGTAGGCTGACTGCGAATATCGTTTCGGTCAACCTTTTAATTAACAACGCAAGTATTTTGCAGAATGAGGGCGGGTCGCATCGGATCAAAGCGCTTGGAGTCTTGGGATGGGTATGCGTAAGCTGGATTTACAAGTAATCAAGTTGGTTGCTTATTTCAGGTAGCATTGCTTTCTTAACTGATGGACCTTTTATGACCATTCGCCTGCTCAAAACGCTTGTTGCTGTGGCGGACACTCGCACGTTCAGCGCGGCGGCCAAGGCTGTGAATGTGACCCATGCCGCTGTGAGCCAACAGATGCAGACCCTTGAGGCTGATCTTGGTGTTGCCCTTTTTGACCGCGCCCCCCGCACGCCTGAGCTGACCCCTATTGCCCGCCAGATCGTCGCCAAGGCCCGCGTTTTGATTGCCGATTATGACAATCTTGTGCCATCCGTTTTGGGGGACGGGGGTTTGACCGGTGTCGTATCACTGGGCGCGCTGCGCACCACCCTGACCGGATTGACCCCGCAGGCAATGGCGCTGATCAAGGTCAAGTTCCCCGATCTTGGCCTGCATATCCGCCCTGGCCTGACCAGCACCTTGCTTGCTGAGGTCGCGCGCGGGGGGCTTGATATGGCGATTGTCACCAAGCCCCATCTGATGCCGGACGGGTTGGAGTTTCGTCCCCTTGTTGATGAGAAGATGCAGCTTATCGCGGCCATTGAAGAACCAGAGGAAGACCCGATTGCATTGCTGAAGTCCAAGCCCTTTATCCGGTTCAACCGCAA
>CAZWSE010000058.1:0-22411 GCA_964636575.1 uncultured Sulfitobacter sp.
CATAAACGCACAAGCCTTTATAAACCAAAGATTATTGTCTGCGTTCCACATGGCGCGACCCCCGTTGAAAAGCGCGCAATCCGGCAGTCCGTTCTGTCCGCAGGTGCGCGCCGTGCTGGTCTGATCGCCGAACCGATCGCTGCCGCCATTGGCGCGGGCATGCCCATCACAGACCCCACTGGCAACATGGTCGTCGACATCGGCGGCGGGACCACCGAAGTTGCGGTTCTGTCCCTTGGTGACATCGTTTATGCCCGCTCGGTGCGCGTTGGGGGTGACCGCATGGATGAGGCCATCATCAACTACCTGCGCCGCCAACAGAACCTTCTGGTCGGAGAATCCACGGCTGAGCGCATCAAAACCAGCATCGGAACCGCCCGCATGCCTGACGACGGGCGCGGCACATCCTTGCATATCCGTGGCCGCGACCTGTTAAACGGGGTGCCCAAGGAAATCGAAGTATCGCAGGCCCAAATCGCCGAAGCTTTGGCCGAACCCGTACAACAAATCTGCGAAGCGGTGATGACCGCGCTTGAGGCCACCCCGCCCGATCTGGCTGCAGACATCGTGGACCGTGGTGTGATGCTAACGGGTGGTGGCGCGTTGCTGGGCGAGCTGGATCTGGCCCTGCGCGAACAAACCGGATTGGCCGTTTCTATCGCGGACGAGTCTTTGAACTGTGTGGCTTTGGGCACCGGTAAGGCGCTGGAATACGAGAAACAGCTGCGCCACGCGATTGACTACGACAGCTGATCCGCGCAGCATATTTGCAAGACCTTACGCGACACCAATCGTAACGGGGTGACCCTTGGCAAAGGACCGATCAAACAGCGAAGACTACACCAGACCTCTGCGGCGGTTGCTGCTGGGGCTGTTTGTGCTCGCGCTGTTTTTGATCTTTTTGATCTGGCGGATTGATAGTCCCCGGGTGGAACGTCTGCGCGCGCAGGTGGTCGATGCGGTGGTGCCCAATATGGATTGGGCGATGGCCCCCGTCACGGGCACGGTGAACCTGTTCCGCGATTTCCAAAGCTACCGCAATCTGTCCGAGCAGAACCAGGAGCTGCGAAGCGAGTTGCGCAAGATGAAGGCGTGGCAGGAAGCCGCGTTGCAACTGCGACAGGAAAACGCGCGACTGCTTGATCTCAACAACGTACGTCTGGACCCGCGTTTGACGGTGATCACGGGCGTCGTGCTGGCCGATTCAGGATCGCCCTTTCGCCAGTCCGTGCTGCTGAACGTCGGTGCGAACGACGGGATCATTGATGGTTGGGCGACCATGGACGGGATCGGGCTTGTGGGCCGGATCGCAGGCGTCGGCAAGCGCACCAGCCGTGTGATTTTGCTAACTGATGCGTCCAGTCGTATTCCGGCGACCGTGCAGCCTTCGGGTCAGTCTGCCATCGTCGCGGGCGACAACACTGCCGCGCCCTTGATTGATTTTCTGGAAAACAAAGACCAAGTGCGCCCCGGTGACCGTGTTGTCAGTTCCGGCGACGGAGGCGTTTTTCCGGCGGGACAACTGATCGGGAAAGTTGCGCTCGACCCAGGCGGGCGGTTGCGTGTCCGGCCTTCTGCCGATTTTGAGCGGCTCGAATTTTTGCGCGTGCTGCGCCACTACGGAACTGACCAACTGTCAGGTCCGGTTAATGTGATTACCCCGCAAGGCCCGGCACTGGATCAAACCGGTGCAGCCGTTGATCCCGAACCGCAGGAGGACAGTGATGGATAGCACCTCACCCCTGCGCCCTTGGGTCATGCGGTTCTGGTTTCTGATGATTGCCCTGTTGGTGGTCTTTTTTCACTTGCTGCCCCTGCGCACGACGACAGGTGGTTGGGTGGCCCCTGATCTGTTGATTGGCTTTGCGCTGGCATGGTCCGTGCGCAGGCCCGACTATGTGCCAGCTGTTTTGATCGGGCTGCTTGTTTTGCTGGCGGACCTGCTGTTTATGCGCCCACCGGGGTTGATGGCGGCACTTGTGGTGTTGGGTGCCGAGAACCTGAAATCCCGTGCCGTACGCTTGCGCGACACGACCTTCGTGATTGAATGGGCCACTGTTACCGGGGTCTTGCTGGCGATCTTGATGGCCAACCGATTGGTGCTTGGAATGGTTATGATCCCGCAGGTGCCCTTCGGGATGGAGCTTTTGCAAACGCTTATGACCGCGCTGTGCTACCCTGCAATTGTGGTCGTTTCGCACTATGTATTTGGGGTGCAAAAGACCAACCCGCATGACACCGATCTGAATGGGCAGCGCTCATGAAACAGACCAACCGCGAAACCGAAGACGGACACCGCACTGTATCGCGCCGCGCCTTGATGATGGGCGGGGCGCAAGTGGCTTTTGCCGCCGCCTTAGGCCTGCGGTTGCGATACATGCAAGTCGATCAGGCCGATCAATTTCGCCTGCTTGCCGAAGAAAACCGGATCAACATCCGCCTGATTCCGCCCGCGCGCGGCGAAATCTACGACCGCAACGGCAGTGTGATCGCCCAAAATGTGCCCAGCTACCGGATTGTGATCGTCCCAGAAGATGCAGGCAATGTGGATGCTGTTTTGACCAAGCTGGGCGCCCTAATCCCGCTGGACCCAGAAGACATCGAACGCGCGCGCAAGGAAATGAAGGACACGGCGCCCTTCCTGCCCGTGACGCTGACCGATCAAGCCACTTGGGATGATGTCAGCCGCGTCGCGGTCAATGCGCCGTCCCTGCCCGGCGTGTCGCCAGAGGTCGGGCTAACCCGCGTTTATCCGATGGGATCGGACTTTGCCCATGTCGTAGGTTATGTAGGCCGTGTGTCGCAACGAGATCTTGATCGCATCGATGCCCCTGACCAATTGCTGCGCATCCCGCGCTTTCAGATTGGCAAGATCGGGGTCGAATCCAAGTATGAGGACACCCTGCGCGGCAGTGCTGGCTCAAAGCGGGTCGAAATCAACGCCACCGGCCGCGTCATGCGCGAACTCGACCGCCGTGAAGGCCAGTCGGGCGCTGATTTACAACTGACCGTCGACGCAAGGCTTCAACGCTACGTACAGGCGCGACTTGAGGGCGAAAGTGCCAGTGCAGTTGTTATTGACTGCGAACACGGCGATGTCATGGCGATATGTTCAAGCCCCAGCTATGATCCAAATCTGTTTGTACGCGGAATTTCCCATA
The DNA here is from genome assembly GCA_964636575.1 of uncultured Sulfitobacter sp. Lineage (GTDB taxonomy): Bacteria > Pseudomonadota > Alphaproteobacteria > Rhodobacterales > Rhodobacteraceae > CAZWSE01. Next base: position 3,162 of record CAZWSE010000058.1, read on the forward strand.
ATGATTACAACGCCCTAACCGAAAATAAGTTTCTGCCTTTGGCGTCGAAAACTGTCCAGGGCAACTACCCGCCGGGATCGACCTTTAAGATGATTACCGCCATGGCCGCTTTGGAAGAAGGGCTGATCGGGCCGGATGATACGGTCTATTGCCCGGGACATCTGGAAGTCGCGGACCGTCGGTTCCACTGCTGGAAACGCGCAGGCCACGGTTGGGTCGATCTGCAAAACTCGCTCAAGCAATCCTGCGATGTGTACTACTACGATCTGGCGTTGAAAGTAGGGATTGAGAAAATCTCTGCGATGGCCAATCGGTTCGGGTTGGGCATGAAACACAGTCTGCCGATGTCTGCGGTCAGTGCGGGCCGTGCGCCCACCAAAGACTGGAAGTTCCGTGTGTCCGGTCAGGAATGGCGGATCGGGGACACTGTGAACGTCTCGATCGGCCAAGGTGATATGCTGGCGACCCCGTTGCAGCTCGCGGTTATGTCGGCACGTCTGGCCACAGGGCGGTCGGTCGAACCGCGGCTTATTCGCAGCATCGATGGCGTTGAACAGCCCAGCGGCGGCGGCACATCGATGGGGATGAACGAAAACAACCTGCGCAAAATGCGGCGTGCGATGTATGCGGTCAGCAATGACAAACGGGGAACCGCCTACGGCAGTCGCGTCATAGAAGATGCCTTCCGCATGGCGGGCAAAACGGGCACCAGCCAAGTGCGCAACATCACCGCAGCCGAACGCCGCGCGGGCGTTATCCGCAACGAAGACCTGCCGTGGGAACGCCGCGACCATGCGCTGTTTGTGAACTTCGCGCCTTTTGACAACCCTAAGTATGCAGTCGCAGTCGTGGTCGAACACGGCGGCGGCGGATCGAAGGCAGCAGCGCCCATTGCACGCGATGTGACCTTGCAAGCGCTTTATGGCGGTCCACCCCCGCTTGAGGCCTACCCGTCCAAAGACAGAGGCCGCATCAGATCACAACAAGAGCGGCTCAAATCGGCGGAACCACTGGCTGATATCGGCGGACAAACGCGGGCATGAGCTATCTTGAGCTGAACACCAAACACGTGCCTTCGGGGCCGCGCAAAATCATTCATCTGAACTGGGCCTTGGCACTTTTGCTGATCGCGGTATCGAGCATCGGATTCTTGATGCTCTATTCCGTTGCGGCTGGCGATATCAGCAAATGGGCAGAGCCGCAGATGAAACGATTTGTGCTTGGGTTCGTGATGATGTTTGTGGTCGCTTTGGTACCGATCTGGTTCTGGCGGTCGGTCTCAGGCGTGGCCTTTATTGCGTCGCTTCTTTTGCTGGTTAGCGTTGAGTTTTTCGGGGTTGAGGTTAACGGCGCGAAACGCTGGATCGACGTGGGCTTCCGTTTGCAACCGTCCGAGATTGCTAAAATCACGCTGGTGATGGCGCTGGCATCCTACTACGACTGGCTGCCCCCCAGTCGTAAATCAAGACCGCTTTGGGTGCTGATCCCGATCATAATCATCCTGATCCCTACAGCCATCGTGCAGCAGCAGCCTGATCTTGGCACGTCTCTTTTGTTGTTGGCATTGGGTGGCGCCATTATGTTCATGGCAGGCGTGCATTGGCTTTACTTCGCGGTTGTGACCTCCGCTGGCATTGGGCTTGTGACCGCAGTCATCCAATCGCGCGACACCACATGGCAGCTTTTGAAAAACTACCAATACAAGCGGATCGACATCTTTCTGGACCCCGCCGCTGATCCTATAGGGGCCGGATACAACATCACCCAAGCCAAGATTGCGCTGGGGTCTGGCGGCTGGACCGGGCGCGGGTTTATGCAAGGCACCCAATCGCGGCTGAACTTCCTGCCCGAGAAACATACCGACTTCATCTTTACAATTCTGGCAGAAGAATTCGGGTTCTTGGGCGCTTTTTCCCTGCTGATCCTTTACGTTCTGATCATTCTGTTTTGTGTGGTCTCTGCTTTGGCCAACAAAGACAGGTTCGCATCGATCCTGACCCTTGGCGTTGCGTTGAACTTCTTTCTCTACTTTGCGCTCAACATGTCGATGGTCATGGGCATGGCGCCGGTGGTGGGCGTACCCCTGCCTTTGGTCAGCTATGGCGGCTCATCGATGCTGGCCTTGATGCTGGCCTTTGGATTGGTACAAAGCGCGCATATCCATCGACCAAGGTAAGTCCCAAATGATCAACGCCCTTTTCGCCGCCAAAGATGAACGCTGGCCGCTGTACGAAGCCCCTTTGAAAGCCGCTTTCGAAGCGCGCGGGTTGGCCGTGGATTTGCGCCGTGATTTCGCACCTGAGGATGTGGATTACATCATCTATGCCCCGAACTCCGGCCTGAAGGATTTTGCCCCTTATTCTCGTGCCAAGGCCGTCTTGAACTTATGGGCAGGCGTCGAGGCGATTGCAGGTAATGAGACCCTAAAAATCCCGCTCACGCGGATGTCTGATTTTGGGTTGACCCAAGGGATGATCGAATGGGTGACCGGCCATACCCTGCGCCACCATCTTGGCATGGACAGCCATATCGTGAACCCCGATCACGTGTGGGAACCGCGCGTCCCGCCCCTGTCGCGCGATAGGCCTGTGACCGTACTTGGGATGGGTCAACTGGGGGCTGCCTGCGCGCAGGCCATTGCGGGACTTGGCTTTCCGGTCACGGGGTGGAGCCGTTCGCCAAAGCATATCGACGGCGTGCATACCGTGCACGGGGCAGACGGGCTGAAAGAGGCGCTTGGCACCGCGCAGATCGTGATCTTGCTGCTGCCCAACACGGCTGCAACGGAGAACACACTGAACGCCGAAACACTGGCGCTGATGCCCAAAGGATCATTCATCATCAACCCTGGTCGTGGGCCGCTGATTGATGATGATGCCCTGCTAGACGCGCTCGACAGTGGCCAGATCGCACATGCGACGCTCGATGTGTTTCGGGTAGAGCCCCTGCCCGCGGATCACCGCTATTGGTCCCATCCGTCGGTGACAGTGACGCCCCATATCGCAGCGGAAACACGGGCCGAGACCTGTTCAGAAGTTATTGCTGACAACATCGCGCTGAACGAGGCCGGCAAGCCGATGAAGTTCGTGGTGGATCGGGCGTTAGGGTATTAACCCGCCGCCAACCCGCGTCCTTTCAACAAGGCCTCGACCTTTGGCAAGCTGCCTCTGAACGCCAAATAAAGCTCTTCCGGGTCGCGGCTGCCGCCGGTGGACAGGATGTTTGCCTCCAACGCTTTGGCCCGTTCAGCGTCAAAGGCACCTCCGGCTTCTTCAAAGGCGGCAAAGGCATCAGCGTCCATCACCTCGGACCACATGTAGCTGTAGTACCCGCTTGAATATCCGTCGCCTGCAAAGACATGCGCGAAATGCGGGGTCGCATGGCGCATCGAAATGGCAGCGGGCATTCCAAGGCGTTCCAGAACCTCCGCTTGCTTTTGCATCGGATCTTTGGGCGCAGGGCCATCATGAAATTCCAGATCAACCAAGGCAGAAGCCACATATTCAACAGTCGAGAAGCCCATGTCGAAAGTCGCGGCCCCCAGAACCTTGTCGAGCATATCCTGCGGCATAGGCGCGCCTGTGTCTGCATGGGTCGCAAATTCGGCCAGTACCTCGGGTACTTCGAGCCAGTGTTCATAAAGCTGGCTTGGCAATTCAACGAAATCACGCGCGACAGAGGTTCCTGAAATGCTTTCGTAGGTCACATTGGACAGCATCTGGTGCAGGGCATGGCCAAATTCGTGGAACAGGGTACGGGCATCATCATAAGACAGAAGCGCCGGATCACCCTTGGCAAAATTGCAGACGTTGATGACGACAGGGGTTTGCACTTTCGGGAATTTCGCCTGTGCGCGCATGGCCGAACACCACGCACCCGATCGTTTGGACCCACGGGCAAAGTAGTCACCAATGAAAACCGCAACATGTTCGCCATCACGTGTCACTTCCCACGCACGGCAATCGTCGTGGTACAGCGGCACCTCCAATGGCTTGAACTGCAACCCAAACAACCGCGACGCGCAGGCAAAAGAAGCTTCAATCATACGGTCCAACTGCAAATAGGGCTTCAACGCAGCCTCATCGAGATCATGTTCCGCTTTGCGACGCTTGGCGGCATAGTAATGCCAATCCCACGCCTGAAGCGGACCGTCATGGCCATCGGCGTGCAGCATATCTTCCAGCACTTTGGCATCTGACAAAGCCTGCGCCTTGGCGGGTTTCCAAACGTCCATTAACAGACCGCGCACTGCATCGGGGGTCTTGGCCATTTCAGTTTCCAGCTTGTAAGCGGCGAAATTTGCATAGCCCAACAGCTTGGCGCGTTCTTCACGCAACGCCAGAATTTCTGCTGCTACCGCACGGTTGTCCGTGTCACCACCATTCGCACCACGGGCCACCCAAGCGGCGTAGGCCTTAGCCCGCAAATCACGGCGCGGGGAGAACTGCAAAAACGGGGTGATGATCGACCGCGATGTCGTGACAACCGGCCCCAGCCCCTTTTCCTGACCGGCTGCACGCGCAGCTGAAACCGCGAAGTCAGGCAGACCCTCCAGATCAGCCTCGGCCAGCTCCATATACCAAGACCGCTCATCGCTAAGCAGGTTTTGGGTAAAGGTGGTGCCAAGCACAGCCAGGCGGGATTTGATTTCAGCCATGCGGGTGTCTTCAGCGCCGGTCAAAGCAGCACCAGACCGGACAAATCCGCGGTGAGTCAGCATCAAGACGCGGGTCTGTTCCGCGGTCAGGTCCAGATCATCGCGGCGGTCCCACAAATCGGCAATGCGGGCGAACAAGTCTTTATTCGATGAAATGGCCGATGAATGGGCGGCAAGCTTGGGGGAAAAATCGCGCTGCAAGCCTTCGCGGGTCTCGTTGCTGTCGGCCCCAGCGACCGTGTAGAACACCGACAACACCTGATCAAGCGCGACGCCAGCCGCCTCCATCGCCTCAACCGTGTTGGCAAAAGTGGGGGCCTCAGCATTCTCAGCAATCGCGCTGACCTCATCCATGTGAGCCGCCAAAGCTTTTTCAAATGCAGGCGCAAAATCATCATCCGAAATGGTATCAAAGGGCGCGATCTGGAACGGGGTGGTCCAGTCACTCAGCAGCGGATTTGTCATGGGTCTCTCCTGTTTGGCTGCACACGGGGCAGTCCGAATTTCGGGTTACAGCAATGCGGCGGGTCTCGCCGTATAGGCCGTCATAAATCAACATAGCACCGGCCAAAGTTTCCCCAGCGCCGGTTATTTGTTTAATCGCCTCAACCGCCATCATCGATCCAAGCACACCCGGCAAGGGGCCAATCACGCCAGCTTCGGCACAACTGGGGGCCAGACCATCGGCTGGTTCATTTGGGAAGACGCAAGCATAGCAAGGGGCGCCGCGGGCGGGATCGAAAAGACTGATCTGCCCTTCCCACTGAGTGATCGCCGCAGAAATCAAAGGCAGGCCCAGCGCCACGCAGGTGCGGTTCACCAGATCACGGGTCGCAAAACTGTCGGATCCGTCCAGAACAAGATCATAATCCGCAAACAAGTCAGCCGCGATGTCTTCGGTCAAGCGACGGTCATAGGGACGAACCGTGACAAATGGGTTCTGAGCCTCCATCGCCGCTTGGGCAGAGAAGACTTTGGACAGACCAATGTTCTCATCCACATGGATCACCTGCCGTTGCAGGTTGGTATTGTCGACATGATCATCGTCGATCACCCCAATCGTTCCAACACCGGCGGCAGTCAAATATTGCAAGGCAGGAGACCCCAAGCCACCAGCGCCGATGACCAAAACCTTCGCCTCTTTCAAAGCGCGTTGACCCATGCCACCGACTTCGCGCAAGACAATGTGACGGGCGTAGCGGTTCAATTCGGTGTCGCTCAGCGGGGGGGCATCAACCAGCGGCTGAGCCTCTTCGATCTTGCGCGCACGAGACCGCAGGCGGTCCAGCACGGCGCTATAGGCATAAGCCAAAACAGCAACGCCGCCGAAAATCAGCCAGAACGCACCGCTTTCGCCGGTCGCCATCCGCAAGGGGTGGCCTTCGGGCAAAACGATGTGAAGGGATAAAACCCCTACATACAACAGCCCGATCATGATGAAACGGGCGGCTTTAGGGGCACCCATCAAGGCCCCAATCCCCCAAAGCAGCGCAGCTAGGCCAAAAACCAATACCATCAATCGCGGCCGGTTGAGCCAAAGCCACCCGCGCCACGGGCAGTGTCATCAAGGACATCCACGACCCCGAAAGCCGCCGAAACGACGGGAGCCAAAACCATCTGGGCAATCCGGTCACCATGGGCAATCTCAAACGGGGCATCGCCTGCATTCATCACGATAACCCCTAAAGGACCGCGGTAATCACTGTCGATCGTGCCAGGGCTGTTGGGCAGTGTAATACCATGCTTCAACGCCAAACCGGACCTTGGCCGTATCTGCACTTCGTATCCGGCAGGGACGGCAATGCACAAACCGGTCGGGATCAAAGCACGACCACCCGGCGCGATCACCACAGAAGTCGCATCTGGAAAATTAGCCCGCACATCCGCGCCCGCAGCCCCAGCGGTCTCATAGGATGGCAAGGGAACAGACCGGTCCGCACCATCATCCCACATTAGTTGTACAGAAATCATGCCCCCACCTTTACCCTTTCAAAATACTCAAGCGACAGATCAAACAAGCGCGTCTGAAATCTTCAACGCCAACCGGTCGGCCACAGCCTGCTTGCCCATACGCGGCCAATCCTCTGACCCATCGGCGGTGATCAAAACCACATCGTTCTCGTCCCCACCCATAATCCCAGTTGCGGGCGAGACATCATTGGCCATAATCCAGTCACAGCCCTTGCGATCCCGTTTCGCAGTGGCGTTGGCAATCACATCATCGGTCTCTGCCGCAAAGCCAACCACCAATTCAGGTCGGTTTTTCTTCAGCTTTGACACCTTGGCCAAAATATCAGGGTTCTCGGCAAACGAGAGATCCGGCAAGCCATCTTTGGACTTCTTCAACTTGCGATCAGACGCGCCCTTCACATGCCAATCCGCAACAGCGGCACAAAAGACACCTGCATCAACGGGCAAAGCGGCCTCAACGGCCTCAAGCATCTGACTTGCGGTCTGGACCTTCACAACTTCAACCCCGGCCGGGGGCAGCACATCGGCGGGGCCAGTGACAAACACAACCTCGGCCCCCAATGCCGTCAAAGCGCGGGCGATCGCTGTGCCTTGCACGCCGGATGAGCGATTGGCGATGTAGCGCACGGGATCAATCGGCTCATGGGTCGGGCCAGATGTCACAAGCACACGCTTGCCCTTCAAAGGCCCGTCAGACAGATGCGCTGTGATGGCGGCCAAAATCTCAGCAGGTTCAGCCATCCGACCAGGGCCGAATTCACCACACGCCATGTCACCATCATTGGGACCGACAAAACGGATCCCATCAGCCTGCAACTGCGCCAAATTACGCTGTGTCGCGGGGTGGTCCCACATGCGCACATTCATGGCAGGCGCCAGCAAAACAGGTGTATCCGTCGCCATAAGCAAGGTAGAGGCCAGATCATTGGCCAACCCACCCGCCATTTTGGCCATCAAATCAGCAGTTACAGGGGCTACAACAACCAAATCCGCACTACGGGACAGTTGAATATGCCCCATCTCGGCCTCTGTCGTCAGATCAAAGAGATCAGAATGAACCGCCTCTCCGGCCAAGGCGGAAACGGATAAGGGCGTTACAAATTCGCCCGCCGCGCGCGTCATAACAGGGGTCACATGGCCGCCCTGCCCTCGGATCAGACGGATCAGCTCAAGCGATTTATACGCAGCGATCCCGCCGCCGATGATCAAAAGAATGCGTTTGTCTTTTAGCATAACCGTCTCGCTTTGCGCCTTGGGCAGACCATAAGACGGGTGTTCCGTCGAGGCCAGCACCAAACCTAAGCGCGAATTGCGCTCATTTGAAGGCCAGACAAGGGTCGGGACGCTCAATGGCTTCCGTCACCATCCAACTGTCGTAAGGAGGACGCTGTTCTTGCGGCTTTTCAAACAGCCCGACAGCGGCAATCAGTATCGCTGGGTTGGCCTGAAACAGTGCAAAGGGCGCGCCCCAGTCTTTGCGGGCGTGGCCATTGCCTGTGATAACGACCACAGGCGGGCCATGGGTCTCGAAAGCTACCAAGGCGGCCTGCGCCAGACGGGCATCCCGAAACCGTTGAACTTCGACCATCAGCGGTAGCATTTCATCAGGCATCGCTCCGCAATGGGCATCGGCTTGTAGTTTATTGCGCGCGATTGCTTGGTCCTCTGGCAAAGGGGCTGACAACCCGAAACGTGCGGCCTCTGGTCCGAATGCCTTTGCGGCAGCGGTTTCCATAATCGGGCGCACCTGCGCGCGCGGCACCCCTGCCCCATAGATCGGTTTCCCCATTGATTGCGAAATGACTGGACCATAAATCGAAATATCGGGCCAACCTGCGGCTTCCCATCCGATCAAAGCGTCAAGTTCCGTCAAGGTTTTAAAAGGTCCAGCCTCCATCAAGGCGGCTTGTTCGGGGGTTAGCATCTCAAACACAACCGCCGAAGGACCAAGACCTGCCATCAGATCGGATTGGATCAAGTGATGCGTCGGGTTGTCATGGATTTCACCTAGAAATACGACATGCGCTCCACTCAGAGCCTGCAACGGCGCTTTTTCGGGCAGAACCTGCGCCCAAGCAAAAGGCGCAGCCATTACAGCCGCGCCCAGAGTTAAAGCCCAGAGGGGGGAGCTTAGATCAAAAATTGGTGCACTTCCTTGGATTGGGTCTCAAGCGTTTTGCGCATCTTCTGAAACGCGGCAGCTTCCAGCTGGCGAACACGTTCTTTCGACAACCCAAGCTCTTGTCCCAAGCTTTCCAAAGTACGGGCGTCATCGCGCAATTTCCGTTCGCGGACAATAAAACGCTCACGCTCGTTCAGCTCGTTCATTGCATACAAAAGCCATTCGCGCAGCTGATCAGTATCGTGCTTGTGTTCAACGATGTGTTCGGCCTGCTCGCCTTCGTCTTCCAAGGCATCAATCCATTCGCGACCTTCGTCTTCGACCGACTGGGTCGCATTCAAGGAATAATCAGACCCCGACAAGCGACCTTCCATCATTTCTACATCGTGCAAAGGCACACCGACTTCCGTTGAAATCATCTGAAGCAACTGATGCTTGTCCAAAGTCTCGCCTGCAGCAGCGGCCTCACGCTCCAACCGTGCTTGAACGCGGCGCATGTTGAAAAACAATGACTTTTGAGAAGAGGTCGAACCGGTACGCACCATCGACCAGTTGCGCATCACGTAGTCTTGGATCGAAGCTTTGATCCACCACACGGCGTAGGTCGAAAAGCGTACACCGCGGTCAGGGTCAAACTTTTCAGCCGCTTTCATCAAGCCAAGACCTGCCTCTTGGATCAAATCATTCATCGGCGCGCCATAGCGCTTGAATTTGTAGGCCATAGAAATCGCCAAACGCATGTAGGCGTTGATCAAACGGTGCAAAGACGCCTCGTCGCGTTCGTCGCGCCACGCATAGGCAAGTTTCAATTCGGTCTCTGCATCCAGCATCTCCGCCTTCATCGCGCGGCGGGTCATGGAAATGTCTCGGACGTTATCTAGTGCCATCGGTCTTCCCCCATGTGAGGACGGGAGCGGCCAACAAGACCCTCACCCGTCATGTTCTTTTGATATTGTTACGCAGCAGCCCTTTGAATGGATCAGTCATGGGTCAAAAAAGTAACAAGGCGGGCGCATCAAGGTCTGTGATGGACTCACACACATTTGAGAATTTGCGTGTCGCTCAGGCTCGGCTAACCTCTCAGGCATGACTTATGATTTATACATCGGTGATCGCACCTTCTCGAGCTGGTCCTTGCGCGGCTGGCTTATGTTCAAAGCCTTCAACATCCCGTGCAACACGCATCTGTTGGGGCTCTACGCAGGCACAATGCCTGCTGAAATGCGGGGGTTGGCGCCGGCCAAAACCGTACCGACCATAAAAACACCCAGTGGGGTCATCGTGTCAGAATCCATGGCCATCGCTGAGACCTTAGCGGAGGAAAACCCAAACGCCGGCCTATGGCCCAAAGACAGTGCAGCGCGGGCAAACGCACGCTGGCTCTGCGCCGAAATGGCCGCCAGCTTTGGGGCATTACGCGGCGAATGTGCGATGCAATTGGAATACGTGTTCACGGATTTCGAAGTCTCAGATGCGGTCAAAGCCGATCTCGACCGGATCGAAACGCTATGGGACGCAGCACGCAGTGCCCATGGTGCTGACAGCCCTTGGCTTATGGGCGACTATTCAGCGGTCGAGGCCTTCTACACCCCCGTAGCCGCCCGCATCATCGGGTATGATCTGCCGGTAAGCGACGCCGCGAAAGCCTATTGCATGGCGATGCTATCAACGGATTTAGTGCGGGAATGGCGGGCCGAAGGGCTGAAAACGCGGTACGATCCCTTTCCTTACGGCAAAGGGTTAACACGAGCGGATTGGCCGGTCTAAAGACGCACTACCAATTCGATTGAACCGCGCCAAAAACATCGGAACTTAACGCTTCCTCAACCTCTCCCGCCGTAGCCATTAACCATAGTGCTACGCGGAGAGAGAATGACAAGCCGGACCTACACAGTTGCCTTCCAAGGGGTAGACGCGCGCAGTGTCGAAGTGCAATGCGCCATTACCCCGGGCTTGCCCGCCTTTTCGATCGTAGGACTGCCCGACAAAGCCGTGTCAGAAGCACGCGACCGCGTGCGCACGGCGCTGTCTTCCATGGCAATCGCCCTGCCCTCCAAACGGATCACAATCAACCTGTCGCCGGCGGACCTGCCCAAAGAGGGTAGCCATTTTGATCTGCCCATCGCGCTGGCGCTTTTGGCTGCCTTGGAAATCCTGCCATCGGATCAAGTGGAAGAAACGCTGGCTTTGGGCGAGCTGTCCTTAGATGGGACCTTGATACCAGTCCTCGGGGCTTTGCCTGCAGCCCTCACAGCGAGCGAAACTGACCGAACGCTTTTGTGTCCTGCCGGATGCGGGGCGGAAGCGGCTTGGGTCTCAGACACACATGTCATCGCACCTAAAACGATGGGGGACGTGGTGCGGCATTTCACAGGACAAAACGTGCTGCCGGCGGCCACACCGGGCGAGGTGATCGACACCGCAGATCACAAAGACATGGGCGATGTGAAAGGACAAGAACGGGCAAAGCGGGCCATCGAGATCGCAGCGGCCGGACGGCACCACATGATCATGATCGGGTCCCCGGGAAGCGGTAAATCCATGCTCGCGGCGCGAATCCCGAGCATATTGCCAGCCCTTTCAGCGTCCGAAGCACTTGAAACCTCGATGATCCACTCCCTGTCGGGGTTGATCGACGAAGGCGGAATCAACCGAAATCGCCCCTTCCGCGAACCCCATCACACGGCCTCGATGGCAGCGATTGTGGGCGGCGGACGCAACGCGAAACCGGGGGAAATCTCGTTGGCGCACAACGGAGTTTTGTTCATGGACGAGTTCCCCGAATTTCCACGCACCGTGCTCGAAACCCTGCGACAACCTTTGGAAATGGGCGAGGTTATGATCGCGCGGGCCAATGCGCATGTGAAATACCCCTGCAAATTCATGCTCGTCGCCGCAGCAAACCCTTGCAAATGCGGATACATGTCAGATGCAATGCGAGCCTGTGCGCGGGTGCCAGACTGCGGAGCGGACTACCTGGGGCGTATTTCAGGCCCTTTGATGGACCGCTTCGATCTGCGGGTCGATGTGCCACCCGTGGCCTTTACCGACCTAGATTTGCCGTCGAGCACAGACAGGTCCAGCGACATCGCCGCAAGGGTAGAACAGGCGCGCGCGGTGCAAGAACGCCGCTTTGAGCAAATGCCAAAAATGCGCGTTAATGCCGATGCCGAAGGCGAGGCCTTGGAAAAAATCGCGACCCCGGATGCAGACGGCCGTGCGCTGTTGCTAAAGGCAGCAGACCGGTTCGGATTGTCAGCACGGGGGTATCACAGGATACTCAGGGTCGCACGGACGATCGCGGATCTTGATGGATCAGACGCAGTTCGGCGCGATCACGTGGCCGAGGCCGTCAGCTACCGCTTGCCGCAGAAAGAGTACGCTTGATCCACTCTGACACGTCATCCAAGGTCTGTTTGGCTTCTGGCAGAAGCCCGTGAAACAAGAGCCAGACATGAGGCAAATCCGATGCGACAGTCGTCGTCACATCTACGCCTTGTGCCTTCATATGCGCTGCAATTCGGGTTGTATCATCCAAAAGCATTTCGGTGTCACCAACGCTGATCCAAACAGGGCAAGCTCCTTCGAAGTCTGCAAACAAGGGCGAGGCGCGTGGATCTTTCCGGTCGCCTGTCTTGCCCAGATAATTCTCAGCCGTTTCAGGGGCACGGGCCGCAACCAAAACCACATCGCTATCCGCATTCGCGCTGACAGATGGGGCAGAATAAGTCATGTCGGTCAGAGGTGAAAAAGCAAACACGCCTGCGGGCAGTGGCGCTTTCCGGCGCAGAATTTCGCCCAAAACCGCCAAGGCCAAACCACCGCCTGCGCTATCGCCACCGATCACAATGCGCGAGGCGTCAATGCCATCGGCCAAAAGGGCCTCATAGGCCGCGAACGCGTCGTCAAAAGCAGCGGGAAAAGGGTGCTCAGGGGCAAGGCGATATTCTGCAAGGCAGGCCACAATGCCACAACGTTTGGCAAGTTGCGCCAGCATCGCCGAATAGGCCTGCGGGCTGCCAAAAACGTAGCCGCCGCCGTGGTAGTACAAGATTACTGCGCTGTCATCGGCCGCAGGCGCATGCACCCACAAAGCCCGACCAGCGCCCAAAGGCTTCCAATCATTTTGCGTTCCCTTGGGTGCGCGAAACCAAAATCGCGCCTTGGCTTCCAGACTAGACCGCAACTTATCGGGGGCAGCGCGGGCAAGATGAGGCTTTTCAAAGTAGCGCAAAAACAGGTTGAGGATTGGGCGCTGAAAACTCATCCCAGCTTGGCCTCAATAGCTTCCCAAATCTTGGCGGCCACGTTGGTCCCGTCAAAACGCTCAAGCTCTTGGATACCGGTGGGGGAGGTCACGTTGATTTCGGTCAAGTAATCACCGATTACATCAATCCCGACAAAAACCTGCCCATTTTCTTTGAGAACAGAGCCGATCCGGTCACAGATTTCCAAGTCACGATCGGTCAAGCCAATCTTCTCGGGTCGCCCGCCTACATGCATGTTTGATCTGGTCTCGCCCTTGGCGGGAACGCGGTTGATGGCACCAACTGGGGTACCGTCGACGAGAATGACGCGCTTATCGCCCTTGGACACTGCCGGCAGAAACTTTTGGACAATCAAAGGCTCGCGAGAGAACCCTGTGAACAGCTCGTGCAGCGACCCCAGGTTGCGGTCGTTGGCATCGAGACGAAACACACCGGCGCCGCCATTGCCATAAAGCGGCTTAAGGATGACGTCACCATGCTTGGCTTTGAAGGTTTTGATGGTGTCAAGATCACGGGCAATGGTCGTGGGCGGGGTCAGATCTGGGAAATCGAGAACCATGAGTTTTTCTGGAAAGTTTCGAACCCAAAACGGGTCGTTGACCACCAAAGTGTCCGGTTTCAACCGATCCAATAAATGGGTGGACGTGATGTAGTGCATGTCAAATGGCGGGTCTTGACGCAGCCAGACCACATCAAAGTCTGCCAGATCAACTTCGCGCAACGGGCCAAGGGCAGCATGATCGCCTTGAACGCGCTGAACAGTAAAGTCCTGTCCACGAGCGGTTATGCGGCCTTCTTGATAGGCCAGTTGATCGGGAGAATAGAAAAACAAGGTATGACCACGAGACTGCGCCTCTTCCGCCAACCTAAACGAGCTATCCGCATTGATGTCGACATCACCAATTGGATCCATTTGAAATGCAATTTTCATGGGTCACCTCTGATCTTCTCAGGCGATACATGACGTAGGCTGCGACAGGGTGCAATGATTGAGTGGCGGGGTCGACTATTCGTGACCGAAGGCGTTTTCGATGATTTTGATCTGACCGTGCGCATTGACCATCGCGACATCAAAGCGGACGTCGGTCAACTGACCACGGGGCATCGTACCCAAGTATTCAGCAGCAGTGTTGTAGACACGTTCCATTTGGCGAGGGGTGACACGGGACGCGGCGCGATCAAAGGATTTGCTTTTCTTGACTTCGATAAAAATCAGCCCGTCGCCATCTTCTGCAATAAGATCGACCTCGCCTGATGTGCCGCGCCAGCGTTGGCAAGCGGTTGGATAGCCACGTTTGGCATAGTCGTCAGCGATCTGATGTTCGGCAGAAAGGCCAGCATGATAGGACATCGAGCCTTGAGACATTTCAGCTGTTTGCATCATCAGTTCTTATCCAGTTTCAAAGCCATTTGGTACACATCGCGACGCGGCTGGCCGTAGGCCTGCGCAACAGCGGCGACAGCGTCTTTCAACGACATATTGTTCAAGGCGGATCGCAACCCGTCTTCTATTGTTTCAGCTGCCACTTCTTTTACCAGTTCCCTCTCAACCAGAACACAAATTTCCCCCTTTGTAGTTAACCCGCCAAAGTGTTCCGCGAGCTCTTGCAGGCTACCACGGCGGATTTCTTCGAATTTCTTGGTTAACTCCCGACACACGGCCGCACGCCTGTTTTCCCCAAAAACAACCGCTGCATCTTTCAGCATCTTCCCGATCCGCTTTGGCGATTCGTAGAACACAAGCGTTCCGGGGACATCTTTGACCTCTTGCATTCGCGATTTCCGCGCGCCCGTCGCATTGGGCAAAAAGCCCCCAAAAAAGAACGCATCCGTCGGCAGACTGCTGAGCACCAGCGCCGTCGTGATCGCTGTCGCCCCCGGCGCACATGTCACAAGGTATCCTTCTTCCTGCGCTGCCCGTCCCAGATCAAATCCGGGGTCTGCAATCAGCGGCATTCCTGCCTCAGACGCATAGGCAACCGACTTTCCAGCCTCCAAGGCCGCCAACAATTTTGGCCGCGCAGAAGCCCCGTTGTGGTCGTGATAAGCAATCAAGGGTCGATCCCCCAAAGGCACCCCGTGAATGTCCATCAACCGGCGCAAAGACCGCGTATCTTCTGCTGCAAGCACATTCGCACTGGCCAATACATCAAGCGCCCGCAGCGTGATATCGCGCGCAGTCCCGATGGGCGTTGCGACAAAGTACAGCCCTCCGCTCAAACTGACGATTTGGTGATTCAATGCTGGACCCGCCTTTCTGGACGTTTATGATTGCCCCCAATCGAGGCGGCCCAGTCTAAAGAGCCGCCCTTACCCCGAGGGAGTGACCATCGCTTATGTTTGCCGTTTTGACCATGACCCGCAAGAAGGCCCTTCGCCTTTTCGCCGCTTTATCCGTTGTCGCACTTTCGGCCTGTGATGGGCTGCCTATTCCAGGCGCCTCTGCAGGTGGCCCGAAAATCGACACATCTGCCCCCGTGCCTGTGGCCCTTTTGGTGCCCCGAGGCTCGGCAAACTCTGGCGACAATGTACTGGCCCAAAGCCTTGAAAACGCAGCCCGTCTGGCGATCGCGGACCTTGGCGGTGTGAACATCGACTTGCGGGTATATGAAACCGCTGGCAACGCCGCGCAGGCCGCTTCTGCCGCACAGGCCGCCGTTGCAGACGGTGCCAAAATCATTCTCGGGCCGGTTTACGCAGAATCTGCCAACGCCGCAGGCACCGCTGTGCGCGGTCAGGGCGTCAACGTGTTGTCCTTTTCCAACAACACCGCCGTCGCAGGCGGCAACGTCTTTGTGCTTGGGCCAACATTCCAAAACACCGCCAACCGCATGATGCAATTCGCGGCCAGTCAGGGCAAAAACCGGATCGCCGTGGTCCACGCCACGGATGAGGCTGGATCGCTTAGTGCTGCGGCCATTCGCTCTGCCGCGTCGCGCAGTGGCGCGTCCATTGTGGCGACCGTCCCTTACGAGCTGTCCCAACAAGGCGTCATTTCAGCCGTTCCGCGTGTCAAAGGCGCAGTTCAGTCGAACAATGCCAATGCAGTTTTCCTGACCTCGACAACTGCAGCCGCTTTGCCACTTTACGCGCAGCTTTTGCCAGAATCCGGCGTCAACCCTGCCGTAACCCAGTTTATGGGGCTGACACGTTGGGATATTCCGTCGCAAACGCTGAGCCTGTCTGGCGTTCAAGGCGGTTGGTTCGCCCTGCCCGATCCAAACCTGACTGCGCGCTTCAGCAGCCGCTACAACGACGCTTACGGGCGGGCTCCTCACCCGATTGGCGGTTTGGCCTATGACGGGATCGCCGCTATCGGAGCCTTGGTCAGCGCTGGAAAATCCGATGCTTTGACCGGTGGTGCCCTGACCCAAGGGGCTGGCTTTCAAGGCGTGAATGGCATCTTCAGGCTGCGGTCTGACGGCACAAATGAACGCGGTCTGGCTGTGGCCACTATTCGCAACAATCAGGTTGTTGTGATTTCTGGCGCTCCGAGCAGCTTCGGCGGCGCTGGGTTCTGAGCCGCGCACCGATGGCAAAAACGAAAGCCGCGGCTGGTCCCGCATCAGCCGCGCCGACAGCACCACAGCTGATCTGCAGTGAAGATGCGCTTTTTGATGCTTCAGGGTTCGACGCGGTTCTAAAACGGTGCGCGGATAAAAAGCTGGACGGTTCGGAAACCCGCGCAGAGGCGCTTGCCTACCTTAAAGATGCGCAAACTAAAGGCCGTGCTGGCATTGCAGAGGCCTTTGGAAAGGCCCCCTTTGAGGCCCGCGCCCTGACCGCTAGCTATACTTATCTGACTGACAAGCTGGTCATTTCGGCTTTGAAAGTCGCCTCAGACCATATGCACCCAGCTGAACAAGGCAAACAGGGCGATCCTTTGGCCGTGATTGCGGTCGGCGGCTATGGGCGGGGCGAAATGGCGCCGTTCTCAGACGTCGATCTGCTATTTCTGACCCCCTCAAAGATGAGCAAACACACGGAAAGCATCATCGAGGCAACGCTTTACATCCTGTGGGATCTGAAGCTGAAAGTCGGACACTCAAGCCGGACCATCAAGGATTGCATCAAACTGGGAGGTGAAGATTTCACCATCCGGACTGCTATGCTTGAACAAAGGTTCCTGACCGGAGACGAAAGCCTCGCCACCGAGCTTGATACAAGGCTTTGGGAAGACTTGTTCAAAGGCACCCACAAGGAATTCATTGAAGCCAAGCTAGAAGAACGGGACGCACGTCACATCCGGCAAGGCCAGCGATATGTGGTCGAACCTAATGTAAAAGAAGGCAAAGGCGGGCTGCGCGACCTGCAATCGCTCTATTGGATCGCCAAATACATGCACAGGGTTGGACAAGCCGCGGAGCTGGTAAGCTTGGGCGTCTTTGAGCCGGAAGAATACGAGACATTCCGCGCGGCCGAAGACTTCCTTTGGGCAGTACGTGCGCATCTGCATTTGGTAACAGGCCGGGCCACCGAACAACTGACCTTTGACCAACAGGTAGAGGTTGCTCATGCGATGGGATACGAGGACCGCGCAGGCAGACGGGCGGTGGAAATCTTCATGCAGGTCTACTTTAGACATGCCACTGCGGTCGGTGATTTGACCCGCATCTTCCTGACAGGGCTGGAAGCCACCCATGCCAAAGCGGAACCATTGCTGGAACGGTTCTTCAAGCGGCGCCCCACGGTCAAAAGTGGCTATGAAGTCATCCACAACCGGCTGGCTGTCGCCAACGAAACGGCGTTCCTTAAAGACAAGTTGAACATCTTGCGGATCTTCGAGGAAGGGTTGCGGACGGGTATGTTGATCCACCCGGACGCGATGCGATTGATTACGAGCAATCTGGACCTGATCGACGACGACATGCGCGGCAACAAGGAAGCACAAGGCATCTTTCTTGATCTGCTGCTCAAACACGGCAACCCTGAACGGGCGCTGCGGCGGATGAATGAACTGGGCGTGTTGTCCGCCTTTATCCCCGAATTTGAAAACATCGTCGCGATGATGCAGTTCAATATGTATCACAGCTACACAGTGGACGAGCACACGATCCAGACCATTGCGCAACTGGCGATGATTGAAAAAAGCGAACTGATCGAAGAGCTTCCCATCGCGTCGTCAATTCTGGCCGAGGGGGTTAACCGCAAAGTTATCTATGTCGCCCTGCTGCTGCATGACATCGCCAAAGGGCGGCCGGAAGATCATTCGATCTTAGGCGCCCAAATGGCCCGCAAAATCGCACCACGTTTGGGGCTGAAGCCAGACGAGGTTGAAACCGTTGAATGGCTGGTCCGCTACCATCTGCTGATGTCCGATATGGCGCAAAAACGAGACATTGCTGATCCGCGCACTGTGCGGGATTTCTGCAAAGCGGTGCAGACCAGAAAGCGGCTTGATCTCCTGTGTGTGCTGACGGTTTGCGATATTCGGGGCGTCGGACCGGACACGTGGAACAATTGGAAAGCGGTGTTGATCCGTGCGCTTTATCGGCAAACGCGGCGAGCTTTGGAAACTGGATTCGAAGACCTGAACCGCGAAAACCGCGGGGCAGAGGCCAAAAAGACGTTGCGCAATGCCCTGCCCGACTGGTCGCGCAAAGATTTGCAGGTTGAGACCGGACGCCACTATCCGCCCTACTGGCAAGGGCTGCACGTCACGGCACATGTAGTTTTCGCCAATCTGCTCAAAGGGATCGGTGAAGACGAGGTACGCATTGATCTCCATCCGGACGAGGACCGCGACGCAACACGCGCCTGCTTTGCCATGACTGATCACCCGGGCATTTTCGCGCGGCTCGCAGGGGCCTTGGCGCTTGTTGGGGCCAATGTGGTCGATGCGCGCAGCTACACAACCAAAGACGGCTTTGTGACCGGCGCCTTTTGGATACAAGACGCAGAAGGCGCGCCCTATGAAGCCTCTAAGCTCGATCGTCTGCGCAAGATGATCGAACGGACATTGCGTGGCGAGGTTCTGGCCCGTGACGCGCTCAAGTCCCGCGACAAGGTCAAGAAACGCGAACGCGCCTTCAAGGTTCCGACCCACATCACCTTCGACAATGAAGGGTCCGAAATTTACACAATTATCGAGGTCGACACCCGCGACCGTCCTGGATTGCTTTATGATCTGGCGCGCGCGCTAGCTGAATCCAACGTCTACGTCGCCAACGCGGTCATTGCGACCTACGGCGAACAGGTCGTCGATACCTTCTATGTGAAGGACATGTTCGGG
>CAZWSE010000059.1:0-22005 GCA_964636575.1 uncultured Sulfitobacter sp.
GTTTGTTGCTCATCGTAGCCACCGAGGAGTGGACGATGAGAAAGACAACGAAGAGCCCTGGCGAGAAGATCGTCAAAGCCATCAAACGCGCCTCGCGCAAACACTATTCTTAAGAAGAGAAGATCAGGATCGTGTTGGATGGCCTGCGCGGTAAGAACAGTATTGCCAAGCTGTGCCGTCATGATGGGATTTCATAGGGCATCTATCACAAGTGATCCAAGAACTATACGGACTGCTGAGGGAACGCCATCGGCCCAAGTGACCGATAACAGGGGAAGAAGCGGCTGGCTGGTGACAAGGCGCGTGCTGCGAACACCGATGAAGAGAAAGAAACGCGCCGGCAGGCCATGACCCTCAAGGAGGTGGTTGCGGAGCAAAGTCGTTTTCGCCACCCTTTTACACCTCAAATATTTGACTGGTCTTAAGAGACATGCCGCTTGGTCGATCTTCAGACGTTCAGAAGAGCTCAGTCTGCGCCAATTTAGGAGGTCTAAAGCTTAAGACCTGTTTCAGACCCTCTCATATCTGACGAAGCACATCAGAAAACTGTTTCCAAACGAGGTTGCGCCCCTCAGAATGATATCAGCGCTAGCATTAGACGCGTTCAATTCTGGTCGGGACTTAGAAGAGAGCTAGCCCAAATAGCGGCTTGAGTACGATTGCGCAGGCCGGTTTTCTGGAAGATTGATCTCAGATGCGCTTTGACAGTGGAGTCACTAATGTCAAACTGTCTTGCGATCTCTTTGTTCGAAAACCCTTTGTGAACCTTTAGCAAAATTGTGAGTTCTCGTTCAGACAAAAGATCACTCGCCGCGTTTGATACGCCATCCAACAGGTTTTGGGCCATGAAACCATTCTGTCCCGAAAGGGCTTGTTGTTTCTGATGAACAACGTTGAAACCGTGGGATACGATTTGAAGCGCAGAAATCAGAACGTCGACCGGCTTGTCGTCTGCGATAATTGCATTGGCAGTCCCATTCAGAGCATCGCAGATTTTATCAACCTCGCTTTGCACACATAGAACGACGATCCCCACATTGGGATAAGCTAAGCCAATCGCTTCAAGCGCGTTGATTTCGACACTGTTTGCCGTCGCCAAGTGCACAACCAGAATATCGCAACCCTCTAGCGCCTGATCAGAATGAAGCTCTTGGTGGCCCGCAACCAAATTGTGGCCGTTCGCGACGACAGCTGCCTTAACGAGATCAGTAAAAAGGGCATTTTGCGCGGCGATAACAATGTTAAGTGGGCTCTCCAACGACAGCTCCCTGAAATCAATTTTTAAAAACGGTATTCTAAAATATACTCGTGCCTAGCATGAACCTCGCAACTTTTCCACAACTTAAGTCATTGATGAAACGATCTTCTTCTTGGACAGATCACTTTTTTCGCCGTCCGAGCCTGCGAGACTCATAGCCAAAGGGACAAAAATTGACGTTAGGTCAGCGCCTGCCTGCCTTTACCTGCCCTTAAGGCTTAGTCCTAAAGCATTATTATCGGCAAGAACCCGCCTCCACCCAGTCCAAAAGGAGTAAATCCTATGCGCGAGAGACAGGCGTTTACGTTCTGTTAACCTCGATTGGTATCAACGATTTTCCCGACTGCTCGGGGCAAATTTTTTTTAAGGCTGGGTATAATGGACGACTGGGGGACAGCGCAATTTTCGCGCTCCGCACATTATCGTTCGAGGGTTCTCGAACGATTTTTAACAGACATCTCGACCTTTGCGACTGCTCTTTTCGATTGTGGCGGTCAGCATGTTTCCTTGACCACGATTGCATCCGCAAATCCGGGCAAGGACAAAATTGCTGCCGGCCCTGCTCAGGCGCCGGAGGCCAGAGAAATCGTACAGCGCGGCAGGCTCATTGAGCTTAGTCCGCAAGACGCAGATCAGCTTGGCTTGTCAACGGGCAACGATCCGACATCGCGATCGTCATCTGTCGCCCGTTGGCATTTGATGAGCCTTGAACTTGAAAGCGGGTTTTGCGACAGACTTGCGCTTCAGCTGGACCAGCAAGAAGACACGCTATTGACAGAGAATTACCTGTCGCGCATTTGGCCGATACTTCGAGAAGACTGTCTGAAAGAAGCTTACGCCAGCCAGACTGGAACGCCGCCAACGGCCGGTTGGTCGCTGCTGGACAAAGTTCACATCGCCGTATTTGTGCTCGACGAAAAGGGCTTGATGTACCGCCTAAATCTTGCTGCGAGAACAGTTTTGCGTGACGGGAATATCTTGCGACGCGGAAAAGGCGGCATATTTGCAAGTAACACCACGAGCACGAATGAGTTTCGTAGTGCGCTAAAGATTCTTGGATCGGAGCCGAGTGCGGAAACCGCCGACAAAGTTGTTTTCCTACGCGACCAAAGCAACGATCAAAGAGTTCCTCTAACACTCGAACGATATTACCACGAAGGAAAGCCGACGCGGTTCATCGTCGCCACGTTGCCAATTTCACCAAGCAACGACCGAGTGCAAACGCTGGCGAAAAGCCTTGGCCTGACCGCTTCGGAAGCAAAGGTTGCAGCGCTTATTCAACGCGGGCTGTCAAACAAAGATGCGGCTGCGCTGGCTGGCCTGAAAGAGCAGACTTTTAACACCTATGCCAAACGTGTCTTGGGCAAACTGGACGTTAAGTGCCGCTCTGAAATGGCACGACTGCTGACCTGGCAAGCATCAGGAGGGCCGATGCAATGAACAAGATAAACCGAAAAGATGAGATCGAGATTGATTCCAAGGTCGATCAAGATGAGGAACCGACGGTCGAAGAGAACGTCGAAGAGAAAACTGGCACGTCCAGACCAAACGCAGCATCTGATCCCCTAAAGACAGATAGTCATGATCAAGTTGCGACGCGCAGGGATTTGATTGAACTGCACAAGCGCATGGTCGACATGTTCAAAACACTGTCGACAGGGCTGACCGCACTAACCACCGAAAAAGCCGAGAAAGACCGAGCTACGCTGAGTGCGCGCATTGATGAAATGGAACGGTCTTTGAACACGATGGAAGGCATGGTGCGCATTGAGATGGTGCCCCAATTCAGAACCGTATTGAACGAAGCTTTGGAAGAGCGCGACATAGGATCACCGTCAAGACTGGGACAACGCCTCTTTTTGGCCGCGTTGGCTGTGGCCTGCGTAACAGCCGGCGTGATTTGGTCTGCAGATATCTCTGCGGCTTGGACAGCTGCGCTCGACTACGGACAGAATTTGTTAACACAAAATTAACGATTGTTCCCATTTGGGGGCATTTCGAATGAAGCGAATCGAATTTGGTAAGAGCTGGGGGGAATTTTCCCCGTTCATGTGACCCTTGAGGGTCTGTGCGAAAGCTAGGTCGATTTTCGACCACAATTTTTGGAGTATTAAAAAATGGCAAAATTTGAACCATGGGAAATTTGCGATCCCGAATTTGAACAGCCCGATCTGTCAAAAGAAGCGGGCAACAATGCCGTAACGGGCACCGGTACGGTTGGTGACGATGCGGTTGACCTGCGCCTTCCTGGCTCGCCTGACAATTACAAGGGTGACATTGGCGCGGATATCATCGTTGGTAACGCTGACAACAACAAACTCGAAGGCGAAAGCGGCGAGGACACCATCTGGGGTTGGGACGGCGATGACTATATCGACGGCGGCGACCATGATGATCTTCTATATGGCGATGATGCCACGTCTGATGGTAACACCGTTGGCGACCCTGATCTCGATGACGGCAATGACCTTATGTATGGTGGTGCTGGCAATGATGAAATCTGGGGCGAAGGTGGCAACGATGACATCGATGGCCAGTCCGGCAACGATTTGATCAACGCTGGTATCGGCGACGACGAAGTTCTCGGCGGCACAGGAAACGACACAATTTACGGCGAAGCTGGCAATGACGTCATCATGGGTGACGACAACGACGGCAACCAGTTCAATGATGGAAGCGACATCATCTACGCGGGTTCCGGCGATGACTGCGTTGACGGCGAAGGCGGGAATGATCACATCTTTGGTGAAGCTGGCAACGATACGCTTTACGGCAACTCCGGCAACGATGACATCGACGGCGGGTCCGGCGATGACCGAATTTCCGGTGGCACTGGCGAAGACTATATCGTTGGTGGGTCCGGCAATGACGAAATCTTCGGCGACATCCGTCAGGGCACGAACACCGATCTCGATATCGGGTCCGACACATGGTCCGGTCGTAAGTTCGAGTTCATCGGAAACGCAGACGTTATCTTTGGTGGCACCGGCGATGACTATATCGACGGCGGCGCAGGTAACGACGATCTCTTCGGTGAAGAAGGCGAAGATCGCATCTTTGGTGGCCGTGGCCGCGACCTGATCTCGGGTGGTGCATCGGACGATACTATCAATGGCGGACATAGCCATGACACCATCTACGGTGGGTCTGGCGATGACTGGATCCTTGGTGCAGCTGGTAACGATACCATCTACGCAGACAATGGGTTTGGTGCGGCGAACGGCCTGACCGCACAGTTCTCTCCGGTTTCTGTTGATCATCCGGCCACCCCTTCCCCTGACGAAGGCGGCGATGGCTGTGATGTTGTCCAAGGTGGCGGCGGCCATGACACGATCTACGGTGAAGATCGTCATGACGAGCTATACGGCAACAACGGCAACGACCTGATGTACGGTGGCGGCGGTGACGACCTGATGAAGGGCGGCAACGGACGCGACACCATGTACGGCGAAGAAGGCGATGATGACATGGCCGGCAACGATGGCGCCGATTACATGGATGGCGGCGCTGGCAATGACACCATGTATGGCGGCAAAGGCAACGACTCCATGTATGGCCGTGACGGTGATGACTGGATGTCCGGTCAACAAGGTCACGACTACATGCACGGCGGCGATGGCAATGACACCATGTACGGTGGCAAAGGCAACGACTCCATGCACGGCGATGCCGGAAACGACTACATGGAAGGCAACGAAGGCAGCGACTACATGCACGGTAACGACGGCGATGACACCATGTCTGGTGGCTCCGGCGGCGACTCCATGTATGGCGATGCCGGAAACGACAGCATGGCCGGCAACGATGGCGACGACTACATGGAAGGCAACGACGGCAACGACATCATGGATGGCGGCGCTGACGATGACCGCATGTACGGCGGCGACGGAAACGATACCGTTTCTGGTGGCACCGGTGATGACTGTGTCCATGGCGACGCCGGAAACGACGCACTGTTCGGCAACGACGGGGACGATGACATTGACGGTGGTACCGGCGATGACACGCTCGACGGTGGGGACGGCGACGACTACCTCTGGGGTGGCGAAGGCGACGATGAACTGACAGGTGGCGCCGGTGGCGACGTCTTCGAAGTGCATCTGACCTGGGATGGCGCATCGTTCTCATCAACGGATGGGCAGGACACTGTCACCGACTTTGACTTCCTGAACGACAACGATCTGCTGACCTTCATCATTGATGATTTGACAGGTGGCACCAGCGATACAAGCGCCTTCGAGGCCTTGAACGCTGCGACACTTGTCACCGACAATGGTGCAGACACAGTTGTGAATGTTGGAGGTACTCAAATCACGCTGGAAGGTATTTCAGCCGGAGCACCGTTCAACTTCGCGTCGCTTGAGCAGATCAACGACTACACAGACGGCAACTACCTCTATGAGGCCGTTGACATCATCGTCAACGATGCCGGAATCGGCGGGTTCGCCTAAACGACTTAGATGTCGCGGGATTATTTACCCGCGGCATCTGCACGGGGAAGATGTCCGGTCTGGGCACCAACAGATCGGGCGTTTTCGGGCCCTAGCTCAGGGTCCTCGTTGGGCTTACCCGGCCACCACGTCGAACCTTGGGTTAGGGCGTCGTCATTTTTAGTTACGCAAGAATTAAGGCCAAATTATGAGTAAAACGAAACTGTTTAGCGGTCAGAAAAACTTGATAACTGCGATATTTGTCGCCAGTTTCTTCGCGAACCTGCTGGTTTTGACGGCGCCTCTTTACATGCTGCAACTGTTCTCACGGGTGATGAGTTCTGGCAGCACGTCCACCTTAGTGGTTCTGACAACCGGTGCCTGTTTGGCGCTGGTTTTCTACTTTTTGTTCGATGCCGTCAGACAAAGGCTGGCATCCCGCTTGGGAACGCGCCTTGAGTCGCAACATGGTGATACCGTCATTTCGGTATTGGTCCAGTCGGCCTCCGCCACGGACAAGCGCGGTGTCCAACCCGTGCGCGACCTGCAAGAGATACGCGCTTTCGTGACAGGGCCTGCATTTATCGCCTTGCTGGATGCGCCTTGGTCTATTTTCTTTGTTGGCATCATCTTTATGTTCCACCCGATGCTCGGCTGGATTTCACTGGTGGGTATCCTTGTTCTTTTGATGTTGGGCATAGCGAACGAGTATTTTGGGCGCAGTCGCAACGAAGACGCATCCAAAGCCGGTCTCCAAGCCAACGCTTTGGTTGAAGAAATGGTGCGGAACTCCGATGTGGTGCGTGCCATGGGCAAAAGCCCTGCCCTTGTTGGTCGGTGGCAGAAAAGAGCATTTGCATCGATGCAAGCAAGCACGCAGGTCGTCGACCGCGTCGGTCTGCTCAGCTCCTTTGCGAAATTCGTGCGTCTGATATTGCAGATTGGTATTCTCTGCGCCGGTGTGCTGCTTGTCCTCAGCGGTGACATTACGCCAGGGGTCATGATTGCAACATCCATACTTTTAAGCCGAGCAGCGGCGCCTATTGAACAGTCCATCGCAGGATGGCGGTCTTTGATGAGCGCTGGCTTGGCGCGCAAACGTTTGAACCTTTTGTTCGCATCTATCGAAGACGGCGACCGGCCCTTAGAGATGCCCGAACCTGATGGGCGTCTCACAGTTGAAAACGCAACAATCGTCGTGCCTGAAAACCAGAACCCATTGATCTTCGACGTCTCGTTTGAGTTGCGCCCAGGCGACTCACTTGGTGTCATAGGGTCAAGCGGGTCGGGCAAAACCACCCTCGCCCGCGCCTTGGTCGGTTTGCAACCCTTGTCCCGTGGCTACATTCGGATGGATGACATTGCCCTCACAGACTGGCCTGCTGATCAGATCGGAAAGTACATTGGATTTCTCCCCCAAAGGGTCGAGCTCTTTGATGGTACCATTGCCGAAAACATCGCAATGATGGACGAGAATGCCGAACCGGCCGAGGTTGTCGCTGCCGCCAAAAAGGCCGCTGTACATAACCTGATTGTGTCCCTTCCCGGCGGCTATAACGCAGAAGTCGGGTTGCGCGGTGAATTGTTGTCTGCGGGCCAACGGCAGCGCATCGGTCTTGCCCGTGCGTTCTATGGCGAGAAGCGTTTGATCGTTCTGGACGAGCCAAACGCCAATCTGGATCCCGCCGGCGAAGAGGCTTTGGCAGCGGCCATTTCCAATGCGACCGATGCAGGGGCGGTCGTCATCGTCGTGACACATCGCCTGAATGTCCTGCGCAACATGACCTATGCAAGTCTTATGCAAGATGGCCGAATGGCTAAATTCGGCAAAGCACGTGCAATCGTAGACGCTTCTGCGAAAGCCATGTCTCCAACTGAAATGAGTGATCCCAAAGTTACGCCGTTCCGCAGCGTCGCAAAACGCAACGCAGACCGTGACAAGCAAGAGGTGGCCCAATGAACACTCCTAATTCTGTCGTCAAAGCAGATCGAAATCGCGATCTTGCATTGCCAAACAAAATGCCCGGCGCATTTGAGAACATCATCCATCCGCCCACATCTGTTGGCAGTTTGATCCTGTTTGTTTTTGTGTTGGGGTTCGGCATGTTTGGCGGATTGGTCTGGTGGGCTTCGGCGTCCAAGATCCAAGGGGCTGTTGTTGCCTCTGGCACAATCGAGGTCGAGGGCGATCTACAGGTTGTTGACCATCTCGAAGGCGGCGTGATCAGCGAAATCTTTGTCAGCGAAGGCCAGACGGTCGAAGCGGGCGACGTTCTGCTGCAGCTCGACGCCGAACGTGTGATCGCCCAGCGCGGAATGCTTCAAAACCAACTGGCAAACTCATTGGCACGCCGCGCAAGGGTTGCTGCCGAAGCCGCACAGGCCGAGAAGATTTCGTTTGAAACCGAATTGCTCGATCTCGTGCGCAGCTATCCGGATTTCCAGCTCATCTTGGATGCACAAGAAAGGCTCTTTGCGTCGAACCTTCAAAGCGACAATGGCGAGCGGTCAATCTTCCTGGAACGCATCAGCCAGCTTGAAGGCCAACTGAAAGGCTACGACGACCGAGGCGCAGCCCTGAATGCCCAGCTTCAACTGGTGCGTGACGATCTTTCTGTTTTGCAGGAATTACAAAGCAAAGGCCTTACCCGCGGTGCCCGTGTCATCGCCCGTCAGGAAGACGAAGTGGTTTTGATGGGACGTCTGTCACAAGTTGAATCAGACCGTCAGTCTGCCCTTCAACAGATTGCCGAGGTCAAACAACGCGGCTTGCAGATCAATCGCCAGCGCAGATCGACCATTGCGCAAGAACAGCAGATCGTAACCCAAGAAATCTATGACCTTCGTCAGCGCTTGCTGGCTATGGACACTATGGTGGATCGCCTGACTGTTACCGCGCCAATGTCCGGCACCGTCGTCGGGTTTGATCTAAATACAGTGGGCGCCAGCATATCCTCTGGTGAAGAAATCATGCGCATCGTTCCCCGTGGCAAAGGAATGATAATCGAAGCCCAAATTGCCACATCAGACGTAGACGAAGTGACGGTTGGTCAAGAGGCGCGCATTCGTCTAAGCGCCTACAGCTTCCGCAAAACGCCTCCGATCAGTGGGCAGGTGACCTATGTGTCGGGCGACTCCTTTTACAACACGCCCACGTCATCGGAATTCTTCCGTATCAAGGTCTCCTTGTCTCAAGAAGAGCTCGCAGACTTGCCACAGATTCAAATTCAACCGGGAATGCCGGTTCAAGTGATGGTTTCCACAACGGAACAAACAATAATGAGCTACCTTCTGGATCCAGTTTTGGGTGGTTTAGAAACAGCGATGGTCGAAGGAGAATAGCTCCAACCTGATCATCGTAACAGCATCCCTCATGTGCCGGGTCATGAGGGATGCATAGGTCAAAATGCACGCCACATTTGTGTCGGCATGTTTTCAACACCCGGGCAGGACGGTGCATTATGCATGATCTCGATTGCCCAGACTATACCACCTTAAAAAAGGCTTTGATCGAGCCTGTTACATTGAATGGTGGCCAAACCGAACCTTTGGCCCAGTTCAAGGTCGATACGGTCCAGCGTATTCAGGACAGCGTGGTGATAACCGGCTGGTGCAGCGCGCCTGATGTCGTGTTCACAGTCGAGCATCAAGGCGTGTCGCTTGCATCATCCACAAGCCGCATGGAACGCGCTGATGTGGTCCAAGCTTTAGGCCTTCCCGATGACACACCTTGCGGATTTATGGTCTTGGTCGATCTCGCACCACAGGGGGAGATCACCCTTAAACTGGCTCTCAAGACACAGCGCCACTGCGTCACGATCAGCACCTTCGAAACAGCGCCTGCACTAACGGATCCCGCCTTGATCATGCAGGTCGCTGAATGCTTGCCGGATGTATCGATTGGGTCCGCCGAATGGTCCGCGCGTGTCGCCCTGTTGGGCCAACCAGAATTCAAGCCAGATCAATTGTCCGGATGTGTAGACCATGCCTATATGACAGATGCAGGCGGCGTCGTGTCGGGCTGGGCATTAACCCAGCAAGATGTTGTCGTTTGGATCGAAGATGACGCGGGCCACGCATATGATCTGGACCAGGCATTCCGGTGGTGGCGCCAGGATGTAGTCGAAGCGGATGGCACCATTCCTGTAGCGGGCCGCAAGGCCGGGTTTCTCAGAAAGATTAACGCGTCACGCGGCGCGAGGTCCTTCCGACTGGGGGGATGCTGTGCACAAGGAAGGCTTTTCGTTCCTGAGACGGCTGTGACGCGCATACGCGCGGATGTATCTTCCATGGCGCACGCCTTGTTTGACATCAACACACCGCGGTTTGATTTCGTCACACGGGCCAACACTGTCGACCTTCCCATACTGTCCGCGATGAACCGTTCGGAAGCGGCCCAAAGGGGGCGCATAAAGCCCGTCACGCGCCCTTTTGGAACTCCGCCTGAAGCACCGAAAGTGTCCATCATTATCCCTCTCTACGAGCGCTACGATATGATGGAACTTCAGCTTCTGGAATTAGCCAAAGACCCGGCGTTTACCTCAGACTGCGAAGTCATCTACGTGAACGATGACCCGCGTCATTCGCAAACTCTGATCGGGACATCAGGACCTTTGCATGACATAACAGGCGTCCCCTTTAGTGTCGTCTTTTCCGGTCATAACCTCGGTTTTTCGGGCGCCAACAATCTGGGCGCCACGGTAGCCAAGGGGCAAACACTGATCTTCATGAACAGCGATGTTTTTCCGATCGATGCGGGGTGGGCCACCGCGTTGGATCAACATTTGGCGATCAATCCAGATTTCGGAATAATCTCCCCTCGTCTGGTCTTTCCAAACGGCAGCTTGCAACACATCGGCATGGAACCCGTCTGGCGGGACGCGTTCGGACTTTGGACGAACCGTCACCCGATGATGGGATTTGATCCAAGCTGCGATTCCTGTACGGACTTGCAAGAAGTGCCCCTGGTTTCAGGCGCATGCGTTGCTTTGCGTGCGCACGACCTAAAGGATGTTGGAGGCTGGTCAACAGATTACCTCATCGGCGATTTCGAAGACAGCGATCTGTGCCTGAGACTGAACGAAAAAGGACTTAAAGTCGGATATCTTCCCAGCACGCCCCTTACACATCTCGAACGGCAATCCATGGCCAGCATCGGAGACAATACCTTCCGAGAACGGATCACTCTGCTCAACGCTACCCTATACAACAAGCGTTGGCACAAAGAACTGCAAGGGATGAGCAAATGACAAACGCATCCCGCATCTTGGTAATGGCCCATGGACACCCCGATTTGATCCGCGGAGGCGGCGAGATCGCGGCTTATCAATGCTACAAAACTTATAAAGCTTCGGCACAAACGGAAGGCGCTTGGTTTCTGGCGGCACAACATACAGGCCACGGCGCAACCGGGCGCATCAGTTTACATCGACCGGATGAATATCTTTGGGATCAAAGCCTTTCAGATACCTTCATGATGAAAGCGGCGAATCTGCACGAAGTCACAGGGTACTTTGCAGAATTGATCAGAACTCTGAACCCGACGGTTGTGCACAGCCACCATTACTTCAAGTTCGGTCTAGAGTATCTAAAAATCATCAAGGACGTGAACCCTGCCATTCGAACCGTTCTCACCCTGCATGAGTATTTCGCGATTTGCCCCAACGCAGGCAAAATGATGAACTCCGACACGGGCGAGCTGTGCACAAGTGGTGCCTTTGACACCCATCACGCCTGCGCGGGGGAACACGATGTCTATGATCTTTGGCTACGGTTTAGACGGTTCAAAAACTATTTCGACTACGTTGATCACTTCATAGCACCATCAGAATTTTTGCGGCAGCGCTATATTGAGTGGGGTATTGCAAAAGACAAAATCACCGCCATTCCGAACGGCCAGCCCTCCTTCGAACCAAAGCCCGACAAACCAACGGACCGTGCCCGAAACCGGTTCGCATTTTTCGGGCAGATGGCAGGTCACAAGGGGTTGGATGTTTTGCTTCGTGGACTTCTGGCACTTGGCGACAAAAGAAAAAAATTGCGCGTAGAAGTGCACGGTGCGAACTTGGAATTTCAACCCAAGGCGTTTCGCAAAGACATCAAACAGCTGTCAAAGGATCTGATTGCAGATGGAACGCTCACCATGATGGGGCGCTACACGCCCGATGATCTTTCGGAACGGATGGCGCGGGTTGATTGGGTTTGCGTCCCGTCCGTTTGGTATGAAAACGCGCCCCTCGTTATTCAAGAGGCTTTCGCACATGGGCGGCCCGTTCTGACCAGCGACATTGGGGGTATGAAAGAAATGGTAGATCACGACGTCAACGGGTTGTGCCTGCCCCGCGGAAATGCACAGGCATGGGGGGAAGCTTTGCTTGAATTGTCAGGCGATCGAGAGAAATGGACACAGCTTTCATCTGGAATAGTCCGGCCTGTGTCCTTGCAAGATAGCTGCGCACAACTGATGAAGATCTTCCAATCCGCAGACCGGGTGTCGCTATGACAAAGGCGCAACTGATTGTTCACATTGGACAGGGCAAAACCGGATCGACGGCTATTCAGCAGACGCTTGCAACACATCGCGATGCACTGAACGCACAAGGCATTTTGTACCTTGGTCACATGCTGGAATACGCAGGCTCAGATAGCCCCAAAGCTTGGCAAAACCCAGCAAGTGTTGACCGGCTCTTGCACCAAATGCACGACGACCAAGTCGCATCCGAAGTGGTCGATGTTCTGACGCAAGCCCTTGAACAGTCATCTGGCACAGGCACAAAGACCTTGGTTTGGAGCAACGAAGCCCTGTTCATGCGCCGTTTTGGGGTAAGCCAAGCGCTCGCCCAAATCCAAAACGCCGGATGGCCTGTAAAGGTCATTCTCTATTTGCGCCGTCACGACAAATGGGCGCAAAGTGCCTATGCGCAATGGGGCATTCGTCACAAATCCTATAGTGGGCCAATCTTGCCTTTCAAAGATTGGATTTCCAAACGACCTACTCGATTTGCAGAAGCGTTGGAGCATTGGGACGGGCACTTGGGAAAGGCGCTCACGGTTGTGAATTTTGACACCGTTGACAACGCGGCCTCCGATTTCCTGAGCCGGATAGACGCAACCGACATTCCAACAGACCGGGTATATGAGACCCCTGCCCCTGAAATTCTCGCGGCTTGGGCTGTCCACAACAGCCGAGTTGATCCTGAAGTTTTGCCGGGGGACTATATGCGCATCCTGAATGCAGCCAAACTTTTGCATGCCGATGCCCCCGACGTCGCTGAGCCAAATTCACTTTTCCCCAGCAATGATGATTTGGCACAGGTTCTAAAAGATGCACACGAAGACATCGCACGCGTGAACACTATCTTGGATAAAAAAGGAAGCCGTACCTTTGATGAAAAAGTTCCCGCGAAAGCCAAAAAGATACCGAGCCAATGGGATATGACGCGTGTCATGCTGACAATGCTAAGC
This sequence comes from uncultured Sulfitobacter sp., assembly GCA_964636575.1. GTDB lineage: Bacteria > Pseudomonadota > Alphaproteobacteria > Rhodobacterales > Rhodobacteraceae > CAZWSE01. The sequence goes on from CAZWSE010000059.1 coordinate 13,153, forward strand.
GCACAACAAGAACAGATAATCCGGTTGCGCAAACGGGTCGATGCGTTGGAAAAATAACGCGCTAAGCGGGCTTTGCTTTCAGCCCCTTTTCCACAAACTCCAATAGAATTTCGGGATCCACCGCACCTTGGTACTTCGGCAAGCTAGCGGTCAAATCTGACAAGCGATGCTTTGTCGCTGCGGCAATATCCAACAAGTCTTTTTCATGGCGCACTGGCGCTTGGGATTGAACAACCACATCACTGACAGATGCACCAATCCGATTTTCGATCCAGCGAATGTCCACTTGATGTTTATCCAAAAGATCCTGAACTTGACGACCTTCGAACTGCAATTTGGTGCCTTTGATCTCTTGTAGAAGGTAAGATGTCTGGCGCAATGCGATCAGTGTTTTCCTGTCCCCAGCCTCAAACAATCCGCCACGTTTCATAGTATGAAGCAAGGCAGTCGCTTCGCAGCTCAGCGTTTCGTTTTCCTTCGCCGCCTGCTTAATTGGAAGGCGAAGGTTCAATTGGCTGCTGATGTCAGCGACAACGTCCCCGTCTTTGAGATCGGACCGCTCAAACCTGCGCAGGGATACAAAGGGAACACCAAACACAACATCATGTTTTTGAAATCTGTTGGTGTAGTGCGGATAAATCCATTCCAGATCATAAATCGGCGGGCCACCGACTTGCAGCCTTTGCTGAAACTCGCTTGCCAACAAAGACGCGAGAGGCCGAACATATCCATAAACTTGAAATTGCGAACACCACCCACGAAAGAAGTCGCGAAACCGGCCCATCGCAACAGCATTGCAGCGCCCGCCGGTGCCCAGCCGTTCACCGGAAAAAACAATGCCGTTGCATGTTGGGTCGGCAGCGGAGTCATCCAACATTTGAGACAAGCGTTTGCGCATGGATTTTTTGCGGCGGATGACGTCATCTTTGCTGAGATTGTCTTGGGTATTGCTGCGATGTTTCCAGGGCGCGTTTTCAAATAAATTGGCGAAATACGGGGAATGATTGGCGTTCTCAAAAGGAAGGAACCGAAGGGCACCAAGATCAGCCTTTGACAGTGTCGATTGGATTGAAGTTGTTCCTGTTTTGGGCATTCCAATGTGAACATGGCAGGTCAAGTCAGACATCAAACACCTTTAGTGCAGCTGCGCGTGTTGCATGTTGGCTTCGTGACGGGCGATGCCCTCTTCAATTGTATCGAAGAATTCCAATCGGCCATTTTCCAACACAACCGCCGATGTACAAATACGGCTTAGCAAAGGTATTGAATGCGATACCACAATCGCACCGCTGGTACGCATGCGCTCATTCAACATTGCTTCGCTTTTTGCTTTGAATGCTGCATCACCGACGCTTGTCACCTCATCGACCAGATAGGTGTCGAACGGAACACCCATTGAGACACCAAAGGCCAAACGCGACCGCATTCCCGCAGAATACGTTCTGAAAGGCAGATGATAGTGCTTTCCCAGATCGGCAAAATCCTGAACGAATTCGGTTAGTGTCTTGGTATCTACACCATATATGCGCGCAACGAATTTGACGTTCTGCAATCCTGACAAGTCTCCGTTGAAACTGCCCGCGAACCCTACTGGCCACGAAACAGACCCATATTTCTTGATGGTTCCGGAACTGGGCCGCGTGGTTCCGGCTATGATTTTGAGCAGGCTGGATTTTCCCGCTCCGTTACGTCCCAGAAGAGCGATGCTTTGCCGACTTGGAAACGTCGCGGTCACGTTATCAAGCACAGTGTGCTTAACACCGTTGATGGAAAACGTCTTTGTCAGGTTCCGCAACGAAATCATCTAGTGACGGTCCCGAACGGAATAATAGATCATAACGGCAATCGACCATCCGACCAAAAGCATAAAAGCCAGCGTCAACAGAATTTCAAACCGCTTTGGATACTCAGCCGTCTCAGCCAAAGTCGGTTGAAGATAGGCCGCAAGATAGCGACTTTGCCGTCGCGCTTCGGCGCGTGCGGAATGATACGTGGCCAGCGCACTAGCATATGCCTGTTCGGTAATTTCACGTTCAATCGTCAAGCGTTCGAATTCGGCCATAACAATGGCATACGGCGCATCAGTGGAACTGGAACTGCCAATCCCGAACTTTGCGCGTTCTTCATCGATTTGTGTTTTGATGATTTCAATACGCCGTTCCGCCAGCATCACGCGATTGTCCGATGCATTGGTTGTTTCGCGCAGAACATTCATTGAAATCAAAGCCTCGGCAAGCTGTTCTTGCAAAGAGGCGAGCAATCCCATCTGAGTTTGAATATCGGCATTAGGATCGACAATCTGTTCGCGTGTTCTCAGCGCCGTCAAATCTTCTCTTGTCTCGGTTAAACGCTCCACGGTCAGGTCCAAATCGGTCTTCGCATACCGGATGGTGTCTTCTTGCGCGATTGCAGATAATCGGTTGATCATTTGGGTACTTTCCTCAAACGCTGCATCCGCCACGCGTTTGGCATCATCTGCCGAAAATGCGAGCACGCGAAGCTCGATCAAGCCCGTGCTTGAATCGTAATTTACCGAAGCCATTTTGTTCCAATAGGCAACCAAATCTTCGATCGCGCCTTCGTCAGAAAATGAGAAAATAGGATCACGATCTGATCCCGCATAAATTGCTTTCAAATCGAGCGTCGCGTCAAGTTTTCTGACCAGCTCCTGACTTTGTAAAAATTCATACAAAATGTCAGCATCAGACGAGCTGGATCCAGACAAATCTGCCATCCCACCCAGGATCTCAATCGGGGATGTCATCTCTGCTGCGCGCACTGAAAATCCAACGGTTGACGCGTATTGATCAAGTGCGCGTGTGTACAAGTAGCCGGCGGCTAAAACGACAGGGACAACTACGAAAAACAATAAGCTAAACGCGAGACCCCAATGCCGTTTCCGCGGACGCGCCGCGACGGATGGAGAGGGTAAAACAGATATGTTTTGCTCGGCAGAACCATTGCTCTTTAGGTTCGTACCGGCGTCACTCGAAAGAGGCGCTGGCATCGAAAATTCCTTTGCTAAAATGCAATCTTAATCTATAGTTAAGACATTACTTTAAAACGAATTTCGAATCTAGTTTTTTGGAGGCCGGGTACCCGTGTTTAGTGAATTTTCACATGGCGATTTTCGCCATATCACATCTATGGGACGTTCAGTCTTTGCGTTGATGCTGCGCGAAATGGTCACGACTTACGGGCGTTCCCCCGGTGGATATCTTTGGGCAATTTTGGAGCCTGTTGCAGCGATCGCTGTGCTTTCAATTGTGTTCTCGATGGCCTTCCATTCACCGACGCTGGGAAGCAACTTTCCACTGTTTTATGCGACCGCCTATTTGCCCTATATGTTGTTCCTGGACATCTGCATGAAAGTGGCCACATCGGTCCGCTTTTCGATGTCTCTTTTGACCTATCCGGTGATCACAATTACGGATGTTTTGGTCTCGCGATTCTTGCTGAATATGCTCACCCACATCCTTGTCGCGGTCTGCGTGATTTCGGGAATTTTGATGATTTTCGACGTGTCGGTTCAGCTTGATATGATCGCGGTTTTCAAAGCCTACGCGATGGCCGCAATGCTCGGTTTAGGCTTCGGAACTTTGAACTGCTATTTGTTCATGGCGTATCCAATTCTCGAACGGTTGTGGCAGATCGCGACCCGCCCACTTGTCATTATTTCCGGCCTATTTTTCCTGCTAGAATCCGTTCCCATGCCCTACAGGGATTGGCTTTGGTACAACCCTCTGTTTCACGTCACAGGCGAAATGCGAAACGGCGTTTATGGGATGTATTCGGCGCCTTACGTTTCACCCGTTTTCGTCACCTTGCTAAGTGCATCCCTGTTCGCAATTGGCTTCCTGCTTCTTTCACGATCTTACCGCGACCTCATTGAAAAGTAACTTTTTGACTCATTATGACCTATTCAAAACACAACCCTCAACCATCCAAACCACAGCGCGACGCTGACACAAAAGGTCCACGTCCGAGGTTCAATTTGTCAGTCTACGGACGGCAACATGTCGCTATTTTGCTGGCGCTCTACAACGGCGAAAAGTGTCTGCCGGACCAGTTGCACAGCTTCAAATGCCAAACTCACGAAGACTGGTCTTTGTTGATCAGTGACGACGGATCAGACGACGATGGACCGGCCCTTGTAAAGTGCTATGCACGCGCAGAAAAGTCGCGTGACGTGCGCATTCTGAACGGTCCGCAGCGTGGGTTCGCGATGAATTTCATTCATCTTATCAATGCTGTAGATCTAAGTATTCCGTTCGCTGCCTTTTCGGATCAAGACGACGCCTGGTTGCCCCAAAAGTTGGAACGCGGTCTGGACGCAATGCGCGATGTGCCTCAAGGGATTCCCGCTGTCTATTGCGGACGCACATGGGTGTGCAGCTCGACACTGCGAAAAATGCGACCTTCCACGTTGTTTCGCAAAACGCCTCATTTCAGCAATGCAATTGTGCAAAGTATCGGGGGCGGGAACACGATGCTTTTGAACAATGCGGCGCTCAATCTAGTTAAAGATGCCAGCCAGCAAGTTGACAATGTCACGTCTCATGATTGGTGGGTCTACCAACTTGTTGCAGGAGCCGGTGGCAAGATCATCTATGATGAGACGCCAATGGTCCTATACCGTCAACACGATGGAAATATCATCGGGGCAAGCGACGGATACGTTGCGGTTTTGTCCAGACTATGGATGGTTTTAGCCCGCCGGTTTCAATCGTGGAACACGATGAACGAGCGCGCCCTTCTCAAAGCTGCTTCGTTTTTGACCGTCGAAAACAGATCGCTGCTTTTTAAGTTCGCCGCACTAAGAAGAACACACATTTTGGATCGCATACACTCTCTAAGACGTAGTGGCATTCACCACCAAACGCGTCTTGGAAACATGGGCCTTTGGTTGGCCGCATTTTTGAACAGAATTTGAATACGACACATGAGAATTTTTGAGGACCTTACAGGCAAACCAAGGCAGCATTTATAAGCCGCCAGAGACCTTATTAAGCAGCTATCGTTTGGTCGGGAGCCTTAATAAATGAAAAAAGTAACTACTGCAGTTGTATGTCCTGTGTTTAATGAAACGCAGACTTGGCAACAGATTTGTGTTTCGTTAACAGCCATTTTCGATCTTGTGGTTGTTGTAGACGATGGGTCGGACATCCCGATTACCACCTGCGCTTTGCCGGGTGTAACGGTGCTGCGTCATCATCGGAATTTGGGCAAGGGATCCGCCTTGGAAACCGGTTTCCGTCACTGCCTCGCGCAGGGTGCCCACGTTGTTGGCACCATCGACTCAGATGGAGAACATGATCCCAGATGTCTGCAGAATCCCATCGATCAGCTGGGGAATTCAGGTTTGGTCACCTTCTCAAGAAGACCGATTTTTAGCGACTACAGCCTCGCACGGCGCATCCGAAATATCTGGATTTCGAAACGGCTTTCCAACGAGCTGGGGCTTGAATTGAAGGACACCCAATCCGGGTTGCGCCTGTTCTCGGCCGCGGCCCTTAAAGCCGCGCTCAAAAACGACGTGGCACCCGGCTATGCTGTCGAAACACAGATGCTGCGGTCGGTTGCTGCTTCCGGCTTTGACGTGCGCGAAACAGACATTGCCTACCCTGGACAGCAGCGCCCTGAGAAACGTTTGTACAACGCGCACGCAGCTCTCAGCGATCTCTATGTCTTGACCTCAACGCTTTTGGGCCGTCACCCAAAGAAATCCGAAGTTCCACCTAAGGCTGCGTACAAGAAACCTGACATCCAGAAAATTGGAGTTGGCCCATGAATACAAAAACAACGAGTGATCCGCGCGCAATCGTGCCGGAGAAACCGGGTTCATTTTCATTGTGGCAAGAGATTGTCGCGATGTTCTATCATCCGGCGGTCCTGACGTATCTGTCGACAACGTCCATGATCAACCGTTTCAAGTCCTACGCCAATCCCGATGTTACCCATTGGGAAGCCCCTTACTCAGGCGAACGTATCCTTCTATTTGCGATGTATCAAAAGGGTCGCGTACGCGAAGATGCAATCCGAATGCTGCAAGCCGCCAAGGCCAAGGGCCTTTATGTTGTCGCCACAAATACCCTGAAGTTGCAAAACCCAGAGCAGTACGAAGATTTGATCGACTGCTATACCGAACGGCATAATTTCGGGCGCGACTTTGGCAGTTACAAACAAGCCTTCAGTCACATTTACAAACGCGGTTGGCATGACACCTGTTCGCGTGTCTTAATGCTCAATGACAGCGTGTTTTTTTCGGCTGCACGTATGCCCTATTTTCTCGATCAGATGATGGCAGATGACTTTGATGTTCTTGGCAGCACGGAAAACTATGAAATCAACTATCATTTGGGGTCGTTCTGTATCGCGATCGGAAGCACTGTCCTGCGTCATCCCAAGTTCCAAAAATACTGGAAGCGGTTTAGGTTATCTGACGTCCGATCAAGGGTCATTGATCGCGGCGAAATGGGATTGTCGAAGGTGCTGACAAAATGTGCGTCTGATCCAACACAGATGAAGACGCTTTTCGATTCCGCAAGTTTTGCGCGGACCGTGCGCGATGCCGACGCTTTGACTTTGGACAGGATCATCTCACTATGTCGCAAAAGCACGCTCACACCAGCCAAAAGGTTCGTTCTGGCGGATCAGTTGCAATCGATTGAACGAGACTACGTGCACGATCTTCTTTCCGACAAGGACACCAAATTAGAGCACGGATCATTGGAGCCGATGATCAAAAACAAAATGCTCCTCAATTCATACACGCATCTGGAGGAGCTCGTGTCCAAGCAACTTATGGACCGCAGCAACGAAGCCGGCGATGCTGTGCGCGACGCTGTCGTATCCGCCTTGATCGACAACTTTCGGCAGCACAGCCAAATCCATCAAAACGCGGCATTACTCGTCATGATGGGTCTACCCATTATCAAACTGGACGGCTTGTATCGCGGCATATTTAACGTGATGGATGTAAACCTGATCACCCAACAACTTGACGAGACCGAAGCAGACGAACTGGAAGACCTTCTCTATGCCCGCCCGTATGGCGGAGACGTTTTGGTGGGATGGAAGCGCTCGGCATTTATGCGAGGTTTGATATGACGGACGGGTCGGCAAACCGTCCTGCTCCGCTGATGGCATTTGTGCATGTTCCCAAAACGGCAGGCTCAACAATCAACTCAATACTCTCGCAACGGCTGCGCTTTGGCGTGGAACACTGCGAAAAAATCGTGGACGACCCAAAAGCCTTGGGAAAGGGCATTGGCCGTTTGCAATGGATCTCAGGTCATGTGAACTACACACATCTGTCACAACGGCTAAAGGCGGTGACCGACAGATCCATTCATTTTTATTCGATCATGCGAAATCCGACCCAGCAAGTGATGTCTCATTACAATTGGCTGATCGAGATTTTTCACCGTGATGCGAAATTCTACGACCAGCATCCGGATGACATTAAACAACTGTCTGAGCGCATCAGAAAAACCGATCACAGCAACCCCGAAGCCATCGCAGCCTTACTTCGAGACTACGCTGGGCTATTTCTGAACGTCCAATCCGCAACGATTTTGGGGTCAAATTTCAATTGGAATTCAGGACTGATCATGCGCAGGCTTTCTTTATACCGGTTTGTCGGCACCGAACGCGACGTTCCGCAGCTCATTGAGATCATGACCGGCAAGCCCGCAAAACTGGTTCGTCGCCGTAATGTCAGCCCGTATCACTTCGATAAGGGTGTTTTTGAAGAACCTCGTTTACGCAATTTTCTAATGCGTCGAAACTTTTTGGATTGGTCGCTTTACGAGGCAATCAACAATGCCAAAACAAGGGTGGCCGCATCGTCAAGTTTTCGAAGACAACGAATTGATAGCGACGTCAAAGAACGACACGACAATCGGGATTTAGTTGATGGGGTTCAGCTTTAGACTACAATCGATTGTTGGTTTCGACCAACTCCTTTTGAACAATCGACTTTCATGGTTCCCGCATTGCGGCCAACGATTGATAAGCTCCTATATTTGATCGCTGAAAACCTCCCGTTTTTGGTCAGAGGTCAACGCGACAAAGGCTTGGTAGGTGTCTTCTTGATAGCTCTCAGAGTAATCACCAACGATTCCCAAGCTTTTGTCGACCTATTTAAACCAGACACTTGACGAGATGTGAGCTACTCTTCAGCCCTTGGACAAGTTTTAACGTAAATCAAGCTACTGTTCACACCTTTTAAACGAGGTTGGTTGTTTCATTTCGCTGCCAGTAGATTACAGCGGGTGGTTGACCGTCAAAGGCGGAATGTGGGCGCTTATGATTGTAGAAGTCGATTCAATCACTGACGACTGCCTTAGCCTGAGACCAGTTTTCGAGGCATGCAGGTAGACACATTCATAATTCAAGGAACGCGAAAGCCGTTTGACGAAGATGTTATCGAGGATCGGCCTTTGCCATCCATTGAGATGCGCATGTTCGAACATCGTAGTCGATCTGTCCAAGCAAATGACGTGAGCTGGCTACCTTGGTCTGTGTTCATGATCTACGGTGGGCCAAACTTGTGTATCGCGTCATTTAGCGCTTCGAACGCGACGTTCGATTTGAATTCGGGATTATGTTGCTTTCATTTCGACATTTCTGGTGTTCTTCGTGTTGAAGATCAGCAGACAACAAATTGCAGCTTACGTCAGTGTCCGAATTTCGGGGGGGTGGCTCATTTTTTGAACTTTGCTTGATAACTCTCAATCACGTTGGATATCTGCGAATAAAGTTCAAGCCTAACAGATTCCAATAGGTCTTCAGAACTATCGCCCCCTATGTTCTCTAAAACTTCCAAGCGGTGATCTTCTGACATCCTCC
>CAZWSE010000060.1:0-15863 GCA_964636575.1 uncultured Sulfitobacter sp.
GCTTTGGCGTTTGTTTGGGTGGTTTGGATCGGTTCCAACAGCGCTGTAGTGGGTCAAATGCTCGACTGGCTGAATTTAGCCGTCGGCGCTGAGACCGCTTACGCCAAGAGTTTTGCCAATCTGCTAGCTTTACCCGCCGAGCCTTGGTCGAACCGCGAATGGTTCTTCAACCCGTTCGGGTGGCAATTGATCTTCTACACCGGCTTCGCGCTGATGTCGGGATGGATCCCTGCGCCGCCGATTAACAAGTGGCTGATCGCGCTGGCCATAGCCGTGCTGCTGTTCAACTTTGCCCTGTCTCATATCGCCATCCGCGCGATTGAGCGCGACTGGATCACCCTGCCCGCCGAAGGCAACCCCGTCATCCGAACCCGCATCGCTATGAAGGTTTGGATTTCAAAAACCGACTTCGGCATTCTGCGTTACACTCACTTTCTGGCGATTGGGTATCTGGCGTTTATCCTTGTTGGTCCAAAGGGCGTGCGGTTGCTGCCGTCAGATGGCACGGCGATGCTGACCCGACTGTGGCGGCGGGTTTTGGCCATCATCATGAAAGTCGGTCAGCAGTCTCTCGCCGTGTTTATCACGTCGATGTATCTTGCGCGCCTGATGGGGCTGGCCTTGGACAATCTGGGCAAAACCTATGCGACACAGACTTTGGTGAATGTTGCGGGCTTTGCGGTATTGATCGCTGCTGCCTATGGCGCGGGCTGGTTCAAATCTCAACCTTGGAAGAAAAGGCGGAATGCGTGATGCTCCGGCGTGATGTTCTGAAGTCATTGGTGGCACTGGCCGCGATCCCGTCAGCGGGCTTGGCAGCAGAGCCTGGCGTGACTTTGGGCGACGCGCAGCCTTTTGATTGGGACGCTTTGCAAAGCCGCGCGCGCGATTTGGCGGCACAGGACTACGCGCCGCGCCCCATGATCCCAGAAAGCTGGCGCAATCTGACTTATGACCAGTATCGCAAAATCTGGTTCGATGGGCGCAATGCTATTTTTGAAGGCTCTGACGCGCCTTTGCGGGTCGATCTGTTCCCCCCGGGCCTTTACTTCCCGCGCCCCGTCGGCGTGAACGTGGTCGAAGGCAATCAAGCCCGCCCAGTTCTATTTGATATGGGTGTCTTTGATACGACTGATAAATTCCCTGACGTCGAAATCGATGACACTTTGGGGTTTTCCGGCCTACGCCTGCGCGCTGAAACAGTAAGCAAGGGTGTGTTTCAAGAATACAGCGTCTTTCAGGGGGCCAGCTATTTTCGAGCCATCGGAACGGGCCAGATATACGGGTTAAGTGCGCGCGGCTTAGCCTTGAAAACCGGTGATCCCGCTGGCGAAGAGTTCCCCGATTTTACTGATTTCTGGATAGAGCGCCCTGCCCCCGAAGCTGGTTTCGTCACCCTGTACGCGCTGATGGACAGCCCAAGCTGTGCAGGCGCCTACCGTTTTGACATTACCCACGGCGAGACCGTGCAGATGGCTGTTTCCTGCCATGTCTATGCCCGCACCGATATGACCCATGTCGGGATCGGGCCGCTGACCTCTATGTTCTTGTTTGACGACACAATGCGCCAACGGTTTGACGATTTCAGACCCGCCGTCCATGACAGTGATGGTCTGTTGATCCGCAACGGCGCGGGCGAGGAAATTTGGCGGCCTTTGTCAAACCCCAAGACCCTGCAAATAAGTGCTTTTGCGGATATGAATCCGCGTGGCTTTGGGCTGATGCAACGGGCACGGCGCTTTGGCGATTTCAATGACCTTGAGGCGCTGTATCACCGCCGCCCCGGTCTTTGGGTGACCCCTAAAGGCGACTGGGGGCGTGGGTCCGTCACACTGGTTGAAATCCCAGCTGACCTCGAAATCTATGACAATATCGTCGCCTACTGGCGTCCTACGGGCACCATTCAGGCAGGCGAAGACATCGCCCTTGAGTACGATCTTGCTTGGGGCACAGAACCAGAGTTGAACGGTCCCTTGCGTGTGTTGAATACCGCGATGGGGTCTCGGCCAGAAGGCGGGCGCATTGTCACGATTGATTTTGAAGATGGGCCTGATGTTCCGGATGATCTGAACCAGATTGTCAAATTGGTGCGTGCAAGCGCTGGCACCGTGACCGAAGGGATTGTGCAGCGGAACCCTGAAACCGGTGGGCCGCGGCTTGCTTTCACCTTTGATGCAGGCGATGCGCCACTTGTTGAGTTTCGCGCCCAGTTGCGCTTGAACGGGAATGCCTTGTCTGAAGTCTGGCTGTATCGGTGGACCGCATAGAGTGACAGTGCTGCCAGATCATATCGCAAGCGAGATGCCGGCCTTGGCGCCGCTTGATATGCCTGAACAAGATTTCAGCGCGCCGCACCCGCGTGGCCGGATGGTGCCTGTGCGCCGCTCTGCCGGGGTCTGGCTGTGGCGCGGGGCTGTTTTCCTTCCCGCATTGGTCACCACGATTGTGCTGCTGTTTGGTATTCATGGCTGGCTGGCAAACGGCGGGATGAGCGGACTTGAATACACCTTGCTTGCTTTGATTGGCCTCACATTTGTTTGGGTATCTCTGTCTGTCAGCACGGTTTCGGTGGGCTTACTCGGCCTTTTGCGTAAGCGGGCACCGGTTGAAGCGAGCTCGGCTCCACACGACATGTCCGTCGCGCTTTTGATGCCCATCTACAATGAAAATCCGTCTGATGTGTTTGGCAATGCGGCGGCTATGCTGGACGATTTGGGACAGGTCGCCCCAAATGGGCGCTATAGTCTGTTTGTTCTGTCAGATACCCGAGATGACCGGATTGCCCTTCAAGAAGAACAGGCCTTTGATGCTTTGAAAGCCGGATCGCGCACCCCTGTTTTCTACCGTCGCCGCGCCCTGAACACAGACAAAAAAGTCGGCAATCTGGTGGATTGGATACGCCATTGGGGCGGTGCCTATGATGCCATGCTTGTTCTGGATGCGGACAGTCTGATGTCCGCTCCTGCGGTAGAGAGGCTTGCGACTGAACTGGCGGCCCATCCGAGCACGGGGCTGATCCAGTCCTTTCCGTTGTTGATCGGGGCCGAGACCTTGTTCGCACGGTTGCAGCAGTTTTCAAATGTGGCCTATGGCTGGCTGCTTGCAGAAGGCCTTGGGCTTTGGGCACAGTCCGAGGGCAACTATTGGGGCCATAACGCCATCATCCGCACCCGTGCCTTTGCGGACAGTGCGGGTTTACCGCATCTGCGCGGGATCAAGGGGCAAGATCAGTTGATCATGTCGCATGACTTTGTGGAGGCAGGTCTTTTGCGTCGTGCCGGTTGGGAGGTCAGATTTGCCCCCCGTATGACCGGCAGCTTTGAGGAAACACCGTCCACCTTGATCGACTATGTCTTGCGAGACCGCAGGTGGTGTCAGGGCAATTTGCAACACTTGCGTCTGCTCGGCACGCGCGGATTTCACCCCGTATCCCGCTTTCATCTGTTTCATGGTGCGGTCAGTTATTTGCTGTCTCCGGCGTGGTTTGCCTTGCTTGCCATTTGGGCCGTTCTGGGCACGAGCGCGGATAACAATCTGATCACCTATTTCTCGCCCACGAACCCGACGATGCCCAATTGGCCTGTGATCAACCAATCCAGCAGTCTGATGTTTCTGGCCATTATGTATGCCATGCTTTTGACCCCGAAGATCGCAGGCGCTGTGATTATCGCGGCCTCACGCAAAACCCATAAGCTGTTTGGCGGGCGCCCCGCCTTCCTAGCGGCCTTCGCTGTCGAATTGGTTGTCTCCATCGCTTATGCCCCTGTTATGATGATCCAACAGACCGTTGCCGTTGGTCGCTACTTTATCGGGATCAAAGACAAATGGGTCCCACAGCGCCGCGGGGTGTCGCATTATGCGTGGCATGTGTTGGTCAAGTTTCACTGTGTTGAAACAGTGCTGGGCGCGTTGCTGGTGTTTGGAATGGCAGCAGGCTTGGTGTCATTGTGGTTGTTGCCTATCGCGGCATCCTTGGTCTGTGCTGTCCCACTATCGGCATTGTCTGCCTATGATTTGACGTCCCGCGTCAGTGGCGGGTTGCGGATGGACAGCCCGCATACCCTGAAAGAGCCCGCGATTGTGCGCCGCGCCAAAGACCAGCGCGCAAAGATGCGATCTGTTCTGCAAGGCTGGCAAATGCCTGCTGAATAGGGCGTCTGTGATGTGAGTATTTGAAAAAGGGTAAAGGCAGGGTTTGTGTTAGCTGCCTGAGGGCAGTTTTTCCAACCAATCGAGCGCCATCGCTGCCCATCCGCGCGGGACCGCATGCCCGCCCGGGAACAATGCCAGTTCCAAGGCTGTTCCTTCATCGCAACGATCCCATGCCCGTCTCCAGAACGTGCCTTTGGTTTGGAACCTGTCCCCGCGCAATTGTTTGCATCCGTTTGCGTCGCGCCAGATTTCCATGGTTGTGAATATGTCGCCCTGCATCAAGGCCTCCGGGTCATCCATGTCTTGTCCGCGCAAAACGCGCCCTTCAAGCGGGACGGTTGTATCGGTCCAACCATGCGTGTGAAGCACCCGCACCGGCCCCGCGCAAGTCGTTGGGTGCGGTCGCCAAAATCCGCCAGCCACTGGCAGATAGGCTGTGAATGTGTCGGGCGCTGCGCAAGCCAAGTAGCTTGTCATCGACCCGCCAATCGAAAAGCCGCCCATCACCATAGAATCTGCATCAAGCCCGAACCGGTCTACCGCATCATCGCGCACCGCTGTCAGAAAGCTGACCTCGTCCCGCTGCTGGGGTCTGAGCGGATGGAAAGACCATGACCGTCCGTTGCGTCCTTGTCTTTTGGTTCCGTCTGGCGCGATGACTGCGTAGCCTGCGTCTTTGAACGCATTCACCATCCCGCGCATCTTCAGCATTCCGGCCCCACTGGACCCGAACCCGTGAATAAACATCAAGGCCGGTGCGCCGTCCGGGTTTTCAGGGAGTTCAATGTGATAAGTGCCGCCATCGATGTCGCACGCCGCATCACTGCCAGCACAGCCAGCATGAACAGCGGGCGCGCTTAACAAGAGCGCCGCAAAAGTGGCTTTCAGCTTATCCATCGAGGTTTGGATCATAGTTGCGCAAAGGCAGCCCGAGCGGCACCCATCCTTTGCCAGCCCGACTGCCCAACATTCCGGTGGACACATCCGAGACATTTGTGAAGCCAGCCGATTTCATCCGCGCAGCCGTGTGCTTGGACCGTACCCCGCGCGCGCAAATGACGGCGACAGCTGCGGATCGGTCACCGTTCAGAATTGCAGTCAAAGCCCTGTCAAAGTCCTTGCGGCGCATATCAATGCCGATGGCCCCCTGTGCGAGGCCCGTTGATTTCCATTCGTCCGGTCGTCGGATGTCGATCAGGATGATCTCACCCGATTGCACCAGATCGCGCGCTTCATGCGGCGTCAGGATTTCCCCGCTTGTCGCAGGGCTTGTGCTGTTGAACCAAAGCCCACCTGCCCCGGCCAGAACCACGATTGCACCCAACACAAAGCCCCGCCGCGACGATGCGGGCGGGGCACTGCGTTGATCCGAGGGAAGGATCGGTTCTGTCATCAGTTCACAGGTGCTGCGGACATAAAGTTCGGGATCTTGTTCTTGGTTGCAGGTTTGGCATCAAGGCGCACCCAGTTGTTTTCGGACTTCTTGATGTTGCCTGGAATATCTTCTTCCCAGAAGCTGACCACGTTCTTGGTGATGTTCAGGTAAAGCTTGCCGTCAAGGATCCGCCACAGGTTCGGATTGCCAGGCACTTTGCCGCCTTGGGCAACGCCGTAAGCGCAATGGCCGTCATATTGCGGCGCGTATTTCGCCGGATCGGTCAGGAATGTGTCGCGGTTGGCCTCGGTCGAGAATGCAAACTTTGCGCCATTGTAGTCCGCTGTGATGTTGGCCTTGCCCGGAACCGCGTCTGGTTGAGACTGCCCGACCGGGTTTTGCGCAAGGCTGTGGTAGGCGACCACATCATAGCCGGAGACCGCAAAGCCTGTTTTATCGACGAATTGTTCGCCTGCAATGGCCGCAACTGCTGATGTAAGGGTCAGCGCGGAGGCTGCGAGGAAAGTGGAAAACCGGTTCATGTGACAAGTCCTTTCGATGGGTTAGGGCGCTCTGTATTGGCTGCCGTTGAGACAACACTAATCGCAGTGACCCTGATCTTGGTAGCCCCCTCGCGCGTTGGTGATCAATCTGTGAAGACTTCGCGAGGATTTCGGCCAATAAGGACCAATTGGTCCCGAATTATTTCAATTTCGGCGGCTTTTCAGGGTCCATCCCCGGTGTTGTCATGGTCAATTGTTGCAATTCTTGCGCTTGCGGCAGCTCAAACCGCAGCCCTGCGCGGGCCAGTAGTGCCGTTGTTGCATCGCTTGTTTCAAAAAACCCGACATCCATCGCGCCTGCTTCGACCCCTGAAAAGGTCAGCGCCTCTGAGGCGGCCTTGGCCAGAGCCGGCTTTGCTTGATCAAGTGCATCGACGAACCCCAACATGTGTCCGCGCGTTCCGTTTTCATAAACCACACCCACCAAGTAAGCCGATTGGGCCAGCCCTGCGGTGGTAGAGAGCTTTTCATCCAATGCCGTCAGCAGCGTTTCAGGCAGCCCTTTGGGGCTCGTGAATTCAGATATCCGTTCTTCGACTTCTTCGGGGCCATGCCCAAGCGTGTTCGACAACCATGCGACCGCTTCGGGTGGCAAGAGCATTGCAGAAGGCGCGATTTCGAGGTTCAGCCCAAGCCCGATGCCTTGTTCTGCAAGCATCCCTGCAATGATGCGACCGGACAGGGCCGCGTAGGGCGCCGTTTCACCCACAAATTCGGACAATCGGTCTTCTGTATCGAAGGCCAATACAAATGTGGCCTCAGGCAAGGTGATGACTTGTGGCGCGATATCGTCGCCTTGTGGCTCTTCCAGCAGCAGCAAAAACAGCTCTGCATCTGCGACACGCTCATAGAACCGCAGGCGGGCAGTATCATCTTCTGGATGCGCTTCCATTGCCGCATGGGCTTTGTCGATTGGGGTCTGGGTCATGGTGGTGCGCCTCTTTGTCCCGCGCTTGGGTACTGCGCGCACCTGAGAGAGGCAAGGGCTGCATCAACCTTGCCATCCGCGCCCGAAGGTCGCAAAAGAAGCCCTATGAAAAACTTTTTCGAAGAAGTCCAAACCGTACGGTTCCAGCATTGCGACCCAGCAGGGATCGTTTTCTATCCAAGATACTATGAAATGTTGAATCTCACTGTTGAGCGTTTCTTTGAGCATCAATTGGGCTATTCGTTCAATCGCCTGCACACCGAATTGCATGTGACGGTTCCCACGGTTCGCATTGAGACCGATTTTTTGGAAGCAAGCTACTTGGAAGACAAGTTGCAGTTCCAGATGACGCTAGACCGGATCGGCAGATCAAGTCTGGGCTTCCAGATCGAGGCGAAATGCCGTGATGAAACCCGTCTGCGGGCCATTATCACCTTGGTTTGTATCGATTTTTCCAAGAAAAAGGCTGTGGCTTGGCCCGAAGTTGTCCGTCAAATGATTGATGACATTATCGCCGCTGGCCCGCCGGATGCACCGCTGACACGCCCTGATGCGCGGATTGTGGACGACTATTAAGCCCGATTGGGACGTCCCCTCCCTGCCCGTTCTCGCGCGTAAAGCTGCCGAAATACTGATGCAAAAACGTGCACATTGGCCCGAAAAAACTTACACTGTTCTTGATTACGGTCACAATCTTGCCCAATTCGGCTCATAAACCCTTAAGCAACGCGTGATAAGCGCGAGAGAGCATTGACCAAAACGGTCAGTTAACAGGCAGGCACCGGGGCACACATGCTTGAGTTTGAAAACGTCAGCAAGTCCTTTTGGACAGGCACACAGCGCAAGGTGATCCTTGACCGCGTGTCTTTCCGTGTGGAGCTTGGCCATTCACTTGGCATTCTGGCCCCGAACGGCACAGGCAAAACAACCCTGATCAATATGATGGCCGGTTTGGAAAAACCGGACGAAGGCGACATTCGCCGGATGTGCAAAATCTCGTTCCCGCTTGGATTTATGGGTGGCGTTGTCGGCAAAGTGTCGGCGATGGAGAATTCCCGCTACATTGCCCGCTTGTATGGCCTTGATCCCGATTATGTCGAAAGTTTCTGCCGCTGGCTGTGTAACCTTGGCGAATACTTCGATCAGCCGATTGGCACCTATTCCCAAGGTATGCGCGCGCGGTTTTCCTTTGCGCTGATGCTGGCGCTCGATTTTGACATGTACCTGATCGACGAAGGCATGCCGTCTACAACGGACGTCGAGTTTAACCGCAAGGCCGGTGAGATCCTGCAAGAACGCTTGCGCACCACCACAATTGTTATCGTCTCGCACCAAGCGCAGACGCTTGAGAAGTTCGCCCGCAGCGCCGCTGTGCTGATGGATGGCAAACTTCATATGTTTAATACTCTGGAAGAGGCGAAGCAGCTTTATGACTACGAAACCCAAAGCTAGAAAGTTTCGCATCCGCCGCACGGAACCTGCGGCTGCGAATAGCTCTGCCGCGCCTGCGAACATGCAAGAGCTGGGCTCCATCGCGCCTGCCAAACCGACCCCGAACACGCCCGGAACCGACATTGATGCGATCCGGCGCGAAGGCCTGACCGGCCGCCAACTGCGGATGGCCCGCCGGATTGCTCAAAAGCACAACATGGCCCCGACATCGGACTTTGACGCGGTTAGATTGCTGCGCGAACGCGGGATTGATCCGTTCCAACGCGCGAACATGCTTGAACTTGTCGTCCCCCAAGCGGGCGGCGAACAGCATGACGGTGGTGCTGGCGATGTTTTTGCTGGCCTTCCAAAGCAAGATGGTGGCGCGGGCGCCGGTGCAGGTGCAAAACCCGAAGACGGGCGCGTTCAACTGCCCCAAACCACCCGAGAGACCCCGAACCTGCCCGCGACAGATATGTCCCCTATGGAACGTCGCGCGCTTGAGATTACCGAAATCCAGAAAGACATCGCCAAACGCCGTCGCCGCAAATTGGCGCTGCTGCTGACGCGGTTGTCCTTCTTTGTGGCCCTGCCGACCTTCCTTGCGGCATGGTATTTCTATGTGATTGCCACACCCATGTATTCAACCAAGTCTGAATTCGTCATCCTACAAGCCGACAATGCAGGCGGTGCAGGTCTTGGCGGACTGCTGTCCGGCACCCAGTTTGCCACCAGCCAGGACAGCATCGCGATGCAGTCGTTCCTCGAATCCAAAGAGGCTATGCTACGCCTCGATGAAGACCTAAGCTTTAAGGATCACTTCAGTCAGGACGACATAGACGCTATCCAACGCCTTGGTGACAATCCGACAAACGAAGAAGCCTACAAAACCTACAAGAAGAACATCAAAATCGGGTACGATCCGACCGAAGGTGTGATCCGAATGGAGGTCATCACAGCCGACCCACAGGTAGGCGCCGAATTTTCTACCAAACTGATCGAATACGCCCAAGACCGCGTGAACGGCCTGTCCCAGCAAAAGCGCGGCGATCAAATGGCCGATGCTCAAGCCAGCTTTGAAGACGCAATGACCAAGCGCCGCGAAGCCCAACAGCAACTGGTTGAGTTGCAGCAAAAGGGCGCGATCCTTGATCCTGAAGGCGTCATCGCCAGCTTGCGCAGCCAGATCAACAATGTCGAATTGCAACTGCAAGAAAAGACACTGCAACTGCAAGCCCTGCTTGATAACTCTCGCCCCAACCAATCCCGTGTGGACGGGGCGCGCGGCGATGTCCGCCGGTTGGAAGCATTGCTGGCCGAGTTGAACGACAAGATGACCAGCGCGTCTGAGGGCGAAAACTCTCTTGCGCAACTGTCGGGCCGTATCCAGATGGCGCAAAGCGATCTCGCCAGCCGTGATCTGATGTTGCAATCCGCGCTTCAGCAGATGGAACAAACCCGGCTAGAGGCCAACCGTCAGGTCCGCTACCTGACCACATCCGTCGAACCCGTGGCCGCGCAAGAGGCCAGCTACCCCCGCGCTTTTGAGAATACCCTGTTGGCATTCCTCATCTTTGGGGGCATTTACCTGATGATCTCGCTCACCTCCTCTATTCTTCGCGAACAGGTAACAAGCTAGCCATGAAACACGTCCCTGTCGGAAACTTGACTGTTGGCAACGACCAGCCGCTTACGATCATCGCAGGCCCTTGCCAACTTGAAAGCTTGGACCATGCCCAAATGATCGCAGGCGTCATGAAAGAGGCCTGTGACAAAGCCGGCGCCCAATACGTTTTCAAGTCGTCTTTCGACAAAGCCAACCGCACCTCCGTGGATGCCAAACGCGGGCTTGGGATCGACAAAGGGCTTGCCGTACTGGCCGAGGTTGGCAAATCAATGGGCGTGCCCGTCATTACCGACGTTCACAAAGAAGAACACTGCAAACCTGCGGCCGAAGCCGTCGATATTTTGCAAATTCCGGCCTATCTGTGCCGCCAGACAGACCTCTTGATCGCAGCCGGTGAAAGCGGTGCCGCAATCAACGTCAAGAAGGGTCAGTTTCTGGCCCCGTGGGATATGGAAAACGTCGCCTCCAAAATCGCAAGCACAGGTAACGAGCGCATCTTGCTGACCGAACGCGGCGCGTCGTTTGGGTACAACACGCTTGTCGCAGATATGCGGTCCCTGCCTCAGATGGCGCAAACGGGTTATCCGGTTGTGATGGACGCCACCCATTCGGTGCAACAGCCGGGCGGTCTTGGCGGATCATCCGGCGGTCAGCGTGAACTGGCCCCTGTGATGGCCCGTGCAGCCGCTGCAATCGGGGTTGCGGGCATCTTCATGGAAACCCACCAAGACCCCGACACCGCCCCCTGCGACGGGCCCAACATGATCTATCTCAACGAAATGCCCGCCTTGGTGGAGCTGCTGATGCAGCTTGACACCTTGGCCAAATCCAACCCGATCACTTTGTAAGAACAGAAAGCGTAACCCGTGACCAAACCAGCCTCGACAGTGACCCCAAACACTTGGGACTTCCTCAAATCGCCAATGATCGCACCGACAGGTTTCCGTGAATACGACGCCCGCTGGCAGTATCCAGAAGCGATCAACCTGCCCGGAATGACCGCGTTGGGCATGGGGCTTGGCACGCAGATGCATCGCCGCGGAATTGAGCCTGTGATTGCAGTCGGCAACGACTATCGCGACTATTCTTTGTCGATCAAAAACGCACTGATGTTGGGGCTGATGCAAGCCGGAATTAAAGTGCGCGACATCGGGCCAGCCCTGTCGCCGATGGCTTATTTCGCACAGTTCCATCTGGACGCACCTGCAGTCGCAATGGTCACGGCCAGCCACAATCCAAACGGCTGGACGGGTGTCAAAATGGGCTTTGAGCGCCCGCTGACCCACGGCCCTGATGAAATGTCCGAACTGCGCGACATCGTCCTGAACGGAGAAACCGAGGCCCGCGCAGGCGGTTCTTATGAATTCGTGGAAGGCGTGCGCGAAGCCTACCTTGATGATCTGGTCGGTGACTTCAAAATGACCCGCAAGCTGAAAGTCGTTTGCGCGACCGGTAACGGAACGGCCTCTGCCTTTGGGCCGGAGCTTTTTGAGCGGCTCGGCGTTGAAGTCGTCCCAAGCCACAATGAGCTGGACTACACTTTTCCCCATTACAACCCGAACCCCGAAGCCATGGAAATGCTGCATGACATGTCAGACAGCGTGAAAGCCTCGGGTGCGGATTTCGCGCTCGGCTTCGACGGCGACGGCGATCGTTGCGGCGTGGTCGATAACGAAGGCGAAGAGATCTTTGCAGACAAAGTCGGGGTCATCATGGCCCGCGATCTGGCAAAGCTATATCCCAACGCCACCTTTGTGGCTGATGTGAAATCCACCGGCCTTTTCGCGTCAGACCCCGAATTGCAAAAGCACGGGGTCAAAGCGGACTACTGGAAAACCGGTCACAGCCACATGAAACGGCGGGTCAAAGAAATCGGCGCGCTGGCAGGGTTTGAAAAGTCAGGGCACTATTTCTTGGCCGAACCTATCGGGCGCGGCTACGATTGCGGCATGCGGGTGGCCGTTGAAATCTGCAAACTGATGGATCGGAACCCGGATATGTCGATGGCGGATCTGCGCAAAGCGCTGCCCACAACTTATGCCACCCCAACAATGTCGCCCTATTGCTCGGATTTGGAAAAGTACGACACGCTGGACCGGTTGGTCGGAAAGCTGGTCGAAAAGCACAAAGCCGGTGACACCATCGGCGGACGCGCCATCAAAGAGGTCGTCACCGTCAACGGCGCGCGGGTGATCCTCGACAACGGTGGATGGGGTCTGGTGCGGGCCTCAAGCAACACACCCAACCTGGTTGTCGTCTGCGAAAGCCCCGAATCCGACGCCGAAATGCGCGCGATCTTTAAAGACATCGATGACGTTATCCGCACAGAACCCTCGGTCGGGGATTACGACCAAACGATCTAAGTTCTTCTTGGGTCCAATACCTCCGCCGGAGGCAAAATGAAAAATATCGTGGCGGGCGACCAGCCCGCCGCATCAGTCAAACAGGCTGCGCAATCCGCGTTTAAGTTCGTCCTCGACCTTGTCTTTGACCGCATCTTCAACAGACTGACCTTCCTCAGCCGTTACCCCAAGCTCTTCCTGTAGCTTTTGGCTAACTTGATCCTTCACCTGCTGCTCAACGCGTTCTTTTTCTTCGGCAAAGTTCAAGTCAATCGCAGCCTTCAGATCGGGGCGGATAGATGGATCAGCCCAAGGCCCGACGATCCGAACGGGTATGGCAATGCCCTCGCCGCTGTTGGCGCGCAGTGCGGTCGGAGTGAACACATAATCAATCGTGCGCGCGCCGATCCCAATCTGGCCAGCCCCCTTCGCCTGATAGTTTGGCAATAGCATCAAAAGATCATCGTTGCGCAAAACGCCGTTCTCGATGTTGAACTTCGCCCCCAAGCTATCAAAGACCGTCGTCCCGCCCCCCGCACCTGTTTTCATCAGCGCATCCAGATTGATGCCACGAATGGTGCCTTGGTCCAGCTTGATCGCTCCTTGCCCAGACAGACTGTTCATCAAATCCTGCTGCGACGCGCCTGAGGCCAGAAAAGACACCTCAGCCGCCATCGGGCCGGACAGACGATCAATATCCGCCAGTGCCGCCAACATGGGCTGCAATGCCATGCTCTGTGCAAAAAGTTTGCCGCCCACAGACAAGCCGTTGCGATTGTTCATTACGAATTCACCCGTCAGAACACCTTCAAACACCTGCACCTCGCGCAGTTCAAACACTGCACGTGATCGGTCCAGCTTCAATACCGCTCGGGTTTTCCCAAGCTGAAAATCCCCCAGATCAACCCCGTCCGCGACAAAGGACACATCCCCATTGAACGCCGCGAGACCGCTGGCATCTATCGGCGCAGTGGACCATCCAGCCTCACTTTGGCCGGCGTCTTCGCCGCCCCCCGTCAACGCAGCCAGTGACACCTGCCCACCCGCAATCTGAGCATTCACCTGCGGCGTCGAACCAAGCTGCACGTCAGCCGCAATCGACAGGCTGTTGCCGGAAAAAGACAAGGCTCCGTTGCGCAGCGCCAATCTTTGGTCAGCCGTCAGGGTTGTATCCCCGGTAAAGCTCACGCTTTGGCCCATCCCGTCTGGTAGTCCAACCTCTCCCAACCCCAAGGCCGCAAAAAATGCTGAAACCTTGTCCAAAGAGACTTCGGTTTTGCCCGCGATCTCGGCTGCCATGCTGGCGCGTCCAGCAAAGGAAACAGAGCCGCCTAAAGTGCTGACAGAGGCCTGAACAGGTTGCACTTGCCCTTTCAGAAAACCCGCAAACTGGTCAATCACCGCGCTGACTTCGACTTCGGAATTTGCAGGCGACAGCTTTAGGTCAATCTCGGCCGCGCCATTCGGGTCAGGCCAGCGCAACGTCAGATCGACGTCTTTGATCGCCGTCTCTGTCCCATCCGCTTCGTACAGCACCGTCGCATCCGAAACACTCAGCAAATCGAGCGTAATCGGACGGCTTTCCGCATCCGAAGACGCCTCAGACGTTGATCCTGCTTCCCCAAATTCCCAATTGCCGACCCCCTGCGCATCACGCGACAACCTTACAATAGGCGCATCCGCTTCTATGGCGGTCACCCGCAGCGGTCCTCCAAAAAGGCTGGTCGCATCGACCCCAATGGCTGCCGATTTCGCCTCAAACATCGGAGGGGCGTCCGCGTTGGTATTTCCAAATGTCACAGGCCCCGTTTTGACCCCAACGACCGGCCACAGGGTGACGTTCACATCACCAGTGATGCTCAAGTCCCGCCCCGTTTGCGCTTTGACCTGAGTTTCCGCGATCCGCGCGATCCTGTCCCCGGGCAGCATCAAAAGCGCGCCCACAAAGACAACCGCCAGCAAGACCAGCACTCCAATCAACCGAACAATCCAACGCATCACTTCACCCTTTAATCAAAGCCCTTTGCGGGCCTGCTTTGGTGCAGTATAGCCCATAACATGAGCACAAACCCACCCAATCTGCGACCCGACCGCGCCAATGCAGCCTTGCATCCCGAGACCCGCAGCGGCCAGCCTACCATCGGAATGGTGTCGCTTGGCTGCCCGAAGGCGCTGGTCGATTCCGAGCGTATTCTGACCCGATTGCGCGCCGAAGGCTATGGCATTTCGCCAGACTATTCAGGCGCCGACGCCGTGATCGTGAACACCTGCGGGTTTTTGGACAGCGCCAAGGCTGAAAGTCTGGATGCGATTGGCGAGGCCTTGACTGAAAACGGCAAGGTGATTGTCACCGGTTGTCTGGGCGCCGAGCCTGACTACATCCGCGATCATCACCCCCGTATTCTTGCTGTCACCGGCCCTCATCAGTACGAACAGGTCTTGGATGCAGTCCATGCAGCTGTTCCACCGGCCCCTGATCCCTTCATCGACTTGCTGCCCGCCGCAGGCGTCAGCCTGACCCCACGCCACTATAGTTATCTAAAAATATCAGAGGGTTGCAACCATAAGTGCAAGTTCTGCATCATCCCTGACATGCGCGGTAAACTGGCCAGCCGCCCGGCCCATGCTGTGCTGCGCGAAGCCGAAAAGCTGGTGGATGCTGGCGTGAAAGAGCTGCTTGTGATCTCGCAGGACACCTCTGCCTACGGGCTAGATCGCAAGTACGATCTGAACCCTTGGAAGGACGGCGAGGTCCGCAGTCACATCACTGACCTGACCCGCGAGTTGGGCAGCCTTGGCGCTTGGGTTCGGTTGCATTACGTCTACCCTTACCCGCATGTGCGCGATTTGATCCCGTTGATGGCGAACCCTGCAAACGGCGTGTTGCCCTATCTGGATATTCCGTTCCAACACGCCCATCCAGACGTTCTGCGCCGCATGGCCCGCCCTGCCGCTGCCGCCCGTACCCTGGATGAGATCGCCGCTTGGCGCGCTGAATGTCCCGACATCACCCTGCGATCCACCTTTATCGTCGGCTACCCCGGCGAGACCGAGGCCGAATTTCAAACCCTGCTCGATTGGATGGATGAAGCACAGCTCGACCGCGTTGGCTGCTTTCAATACGAGAACGTCGAAGGTGCGCGGTCCAACGATCTGCCGGATCACGTGGCCCCTGAGATCAAGCAAGACCGCTGGGATCGGTTTATGGAGAAGGCGCAGGCCATATCCGAGGCCAAGCTCGCTGCCAAAGTCGGCAACCGCCTGCAAGTCATCGTAGACGACATTGACGGCGACGGTATAGCAACCTGCCGCACATGGGCCGACGCGCCCGAAATAGACGGGAACCTGTTTATTGATGAAGACACCGATGGGTTGGCTGTTGGCGATCTGGTGACAGTAGAGGTCGAGGAAGCAGGCGAGTATGATTTATGGGGTGGGGTTGTGA
>CAZWSE010000060.1:15963-21164 GCA_964636575.1 uncultured Sulfitobacter sp.
CGCCCTCCCCGTGGGGGAGGTTCGGGCGCGCCAAAACTATGTTTTGGCAAAGGGATGTCTCACAAAAAAGGCCCCGCCGATTCCAGCGGGGCCTTTCTCACTATTGTTGGCCGGGTTTACTTCAACGCTGCATCCGTAATCGCATGCGTCCACGCCCCTTCAGGGGCTTTGGTGATCACCGGATCAGACCCACCCGCAAGCAAGGTCGCGACGGTCCGATCAAAGTCTGCCGGATCGAGGGTGCCGTCTGATCCTGCGGTCAGTTTGGCGATCTCGCCCATCATGCGCACCTGTGCGGCCTCGGTCTGTGCACCCGTCTCGTCATTGTCGAGAACGATGCCCGCGGCTTCTTCAGGATTGGCTTCAGCGTACTTCCAGCCCTTCATCGAGGCGCGCACAAAGCGGACCATTTTGTCGACGAATACCGGGTCTTCCAGATTGTCTTCCAGCACATAGATGCCGTCTTCCAAGGTGGCGACGCCTTGTTCTTCGTACTTGAAGGTCACCAACTCGTCCTCAGACACGCCCGCATCCAACACCTGACCGTATTCATTGTAGGTCATGGTCGAAATGCAGTCAGCCTGACGTTGCAGCAGCGGGTCAACGTTGAAGCCCTGTTTGAGAACCGTCACACCATCGTCGCCGCCATCGGTCGAAATGCCAACCTGGCTCATCCATGACAGAAACGGATATTCATTGCCGAAGAACCAAACGCCGATGGTCTTGCCTTTGAAATCCTCAACCGACGTGATGCCTGTGTCCTTCCAGCAGGTCAGCATCAGGCCAGAGGTTTTGAACGGTTGCGCGATGTTTACCACCGGCAGGCCCTTTTCGCGGGCCGCCAAGGCAGATGGCATCCAGTTTAGCATCACATCAGCGCCACCTCCTGCCAGAACCTGCGGCGGTGCGATGTCAGGACCACCGGCCAGAACGGTAACATCCAGACCTTCTTCTTCATAAAAGCCCTTATCCAATGCCACGTAGTAGCCTGCGAATTGGGCTTGGGTCACCCATTGCAGTTGCAGCGTCACGGTATTGGCGTGGCCATCGGCTTGCGCCATCGTACCGCCGAGGCCCGTGGCCAATGCTGCGGCCATCATCAAATTTCTCATGTCGTCTCTCCTTCGTTGAATGATGCGGTCTTGGCGCCGCTTATGATTTGCGTTGTGACGGATGCCAGAAGGTCGTCCGTTTCTCGATCAAAGCCATTGCCCCATAGAATGCCGATCCGGCCAGAGCTGCTATCACAATCTCCGCCCAAACCATGTCGAGCGCAAGTTGCCCGACCGATGTAGATATTCGAAAGCCCATCCCGACCGTGGGTGAGCCGAAAAATTCAGCAACAATCGCGCCGATCAAGGCCAGCGTTGTCGCGATCTTTAACCCGTTGAAAATGAAGGGCATTGCCGCAGGCAACCGTAGCTTGAAAAGCGTCGGCCAGTACCCCGCGCCATAGGTGCGCATCAGGTCGCGCTGCATCGACGATGTATCACGCAGCCCTGCAACAGTGTTCACAAGGATCGGGAAAAAGATCATCACAGCCACAACCGCAGCTTTTGACTGCCAGTCACTGCCCAACCATTTCACAAAAATCGGAGCCGTTCCAACAATCGGCAAAGCCGCCATGAACCCGCCGACCGGCAATATGCCCTTGGTCAAAAAGTCGCTTCTGTCGGCAAGGATTGCCACAGCAAATGCGGCGACCATTCCGATGACGTAGCCGGTCATGGCCCCTTTCAGGATCGTCTGTTCAAAGTCCGCCCAAAGGATCGGCAGCTCATTCACCAGCCGCGCTGCAATACTACTCGGTGGGGGCAGAATAACCGGACTTACGTCAAAGGCGCGCACCAGAATTTCCCACATAATAAGGATCGTGACCCCGAAGATCGCGGGGATCAAAAGGCTGACCGCGCGGCTTTCTGACTGCGTGCCATGCGCCAAACGTGCATTGATCCACCACCCAAGCGCCCAGACCAATCCTGCTGCAACCAAACCCATCATGCCGCGGCCATCCCCATCCGTTTCAGGGTGGTCCGCTCCAGAAGGCTCAGCAGTCCGACCAAAACGGCCGCCGTGATCGCAGCCGCGAACAGCGCGGCCCAGGTCACCATGGGCTGCCCGTATTGATCCCCCACCAACATCCGAGCGCCAAATCCGGCTTTTGCCCCTGTTGGCAATTCACCCACAATGGCCCCCACAAGCGACGCGGAAATACCGATTTTAAGCGATGCGAACAGGTAGGGCACCGACGCGGGCAGTCGCAGTTTCCAAAACCCTTGCGGCTTGTTGGCGCTGTAGGTCCGCAGCAAATCCAACTGCATCGCATCAGGACTGCGCAGCCCTTTGACCATACCCACTACGACTGGAAAGAAGCTGAGGTAGGCGCTTATGACCGCCTTGGGCAGTAAGCCCTGAACCCCAATCGCGCCCAGCATGACGATAATCATGGGGGCGAGTGCAAGGATCGGGATGGTCTGGCTGGTGATCGCCCACGGCATCACCGATTTGTCCATCGTGCGGCTGTAGACGATACCCACAGCCAGCAAAATGCCAAGGCTTGTGCCGATCACAAAGCCCAGCAAGGTCGCAGATAACGTGACCCAGCCGTGATACACGAGGCTGCGTTTTGAGGTGACTTTCTTGTTCACTACCGTTTCCCATAACTCGGCGCTGACCTGATGCGGGGATGGCAGGCGCGGGCGTTTTTGGGTGAAGGTCAGCGGGATGATCTCGGGGTTTTTCAAAGCCAGTGACAGCCCTGTAATCTCTTGGCGTTCCGTTGGGGTCGCAGGTGTCAGCTCAAACCCGTCCCGCGCCGCCTGATCCGCTGTCAGATGAGCGTTCATCGGAATGACGGCGGCCGTCCAGAAGGCAATGATCACGGCTACGACCGTCAGCACAGGGATGAGGCTTTGTCTCATGGCTTACTCATCCAGATGCCCTGCCCTCAACCCGTCGCGGACGCGGTGGGCGATTTCGATAAACTCTTTGCTGTCGCGGATGTCGAGCGGGCGGTCTTTGGGAAGCGGGCTTTCGATCACATCACTGATCCGGCCCGGGCGTGGGGACATGACGACGATTTTGGTCGATAGGTAAACCGCTTCTGGGATGGAATGGGTGACGAAGCCGATAGTTTTCTCGGTCCGCGCCCAGAGCTTGAGGAGTTGTTCGTTGAGGTGATCGCGCACGATTTCATCCAAGGCCCCAAAGGGTTCATCCATCAGCAGAATATCCGCATCAAACGCCAAAGCCCGCGCGATGCTGGCGCGCTGCTGCATCCCGCCTGACAGTTGCCACGGGAATTTCTTTTCAAACCCCGCAAGGTCCACCAGATCGAGGACGCGGCTCACCCGCTCGGATTGCTCTGCTTTTGAAAACCCCATGATTTCCAACGGCAGCCGTATGTTGCCTCCGATGGTCCGCCACGGATAGAGCCCCGCAGCTTGAAAGACATAGCCATAGGCACGCGATTTACGGGCCTCTTCTGGGGTCATTCCGTTGACTGTGATCGCCCCACCTGTGGGGGTTTCCAGCCCCGCGATGCAGCGTAGGAAAGTGGTCTTGCCACAGCCGGAGGGGCCGATGAAACTGACGAAATCGCCTTTGTTGATGTCGAGCGACACATCCTTCAAAGCGTGGACTGGGCCGTCGTTGGTTTGGAAGGTGAGGTCCAAACCCTGAGCTTGGATAACCGAATTACTTGCCACTCAAGATCCCCAAAAACGAATTGCCGACCGAAACACGCAGCTCAAACCCCACTCGCCGGAATCCCCGTGCGCTCAACAGGCCTTGGCGCTGTCAGCTCCTTCCAAGACGACAGCGCTTTGTTCGTCGGCGTGTTGCCTTCGCGCTTCACAAACTTGCCATGACCCTCTTGGGTTTTGATCTCACCGTCCTGCACCGCCACATGGCCCCGCGTCAGGGTATAGCGCGGCAGACCGGTCACTTTTTGCCCTTCAAACACATTGTAATCGATGGCCGATTGCTGTTTGCCAGCGGTAATTGTTTTGGACTTCTTCGGATCCCAAACGACCAAATCAGCATCCGCGCCAACCAGAATTGCACCCTTTTTAGGATAGCAATTCAATATCTTAGCGATGTTTGTTGAAGTAACCGCAACGAATTCATTCATGGTCAACCGACCCGTCTCAACCCCATGCGTCCAAAGCATCGGCATGCGGTCTTCCAACCCGCCCGTGCCATTGGGGATCTTGGTGAAATCACCAACCCCATAGCGTTTTTGTTCGGTCGTAAAGGCGCAGTGATCGGTGGCAACCACTGACAGCGACCCCGCTTGCAGACCCGCCCAAAGGCTGTCCTGATGTTGTTTGTTCCGGAACGGAGGCGACATGACGCGGCGGGCGGCGTGGTCCCAGTCTTTGTTGAAATACTCGGACTCGTCCAGCGTCAGGTGCTGGATCAAAGGCTCGCCCCAAACGCGTTTACCTTGCTGTCGGGCACGGCGGATCGCCTCGTGGGATTCCTCGCAAGACGTATGCACCACGTACAAAGGCACGCCCGCCATGTCTGCAATCATGATGGCGCGGTTGGTCGCCTCGCCTTCAACCTGTGGCGGACGGGAATAGGCATGGGCCTCGGGGCCTGTATTACCTGCGGCCAGCAGCTTGGCGGACAGTTCCGCCACCACATCGCCATTCTCGGCATGGACCATGGCGATCCCGCCCAACTCGGACAGACGGTTGAACGAGGCATAAAGCTCGTCATCATTCACCATCAACGCGCCCTTATAGGCGAGGAAGTGTTTGAAGGTGTTGATCCCGCGATCCTTGATGACGGATTCCATTTCATCAAAGACCTGCTCGCCCCACCAAGTCACGGCCATGTGGAACGAATAATCGCAGTTCGCGCGGGTCGATTTGTTGTCCCACATCTGAAGCGCGTCATGCAGCCCCTGCCCCGGGGAAGGCAGCGCGAAGTCAACAACCATGGTCGTGCCGCCCGCCAGTGCGGCCCGCGTGCCGCTTTCAAAATCATCCGATGAATAGGTACCCATGAACGGCATTTCGAGATGCGTGTGCGGATCAATCCCGCCGGGCATCACGTAGCAGCCCGTCGCGTCGAGCTGGTCGTCCCCTTTGAGGTTCGGCCCGATCTCGATGATCTTGCCTTTGTCGATGAGGACATCGGCCTTGTAGGTCAGGTCGTGGGTGACGATGGTGCCGTTTTTGATGGCTGTGGTC
>CAZWSE010000061.1:0-20948 GCA_964636575.1 uncultured Sulfitobacter sp.
TTGAGCAGGGTGCGGTTCACGCCCGCGCCAACCTCATCCAGAAACACGATCTTGGCGTCGACCATCATAGTGCGACCAAGTTCTAGCAGTTTCTTCTGACCACCCGACAGGTTGCCAGCTTTCTCGTCTTTCAAATGATCGATCGTCAGAAACTCAAGCACCTCATCCGCCTTCGCGAGCAAAGCGCGTTCTTCATCCGCGATCCGTTTGCGGCCAAACCACGTGTTCCACAGCACTTCGCCTGACTGTCCACCCGGCACCATCATCAGGTTCTCGCGGCAGGACATGGATGTAAACTCATGGGCAATTTGGAATGTGCGCAGCAAGCCTTTGTGAAACAAGGTATGGGGCGGCAGGCCCGTGATATCCTCACCATCCATCGTCACACGGCCGGACGTTGGCTTAAGAACGCCTGCGATCACGTTGAAAAGAGTGGTCTTTCCAGCCCCATTAGGCCCGATCAAGCCGGTAATCGACCCTTGCTCAATCCGCAGTGACGATCCGTCGACCGCATGAAACCCACCGAAGTGTTTGTGAAGATCGTCAACAACGATCATATGTGCATCCCCTCGCGGGCCATCGTGATATGGCTCTTCTTATCGAAAAAGCGGCCCGACCAGTTTGGGGCGGACCGCTTCGTTGTAGATCAGGCGCTTACTTGAAACCGATGGTTTCGTTCTTGCCGTCTTTGACTTCGATCAGGCGGTAGGTGCCTGCCGATTCACCTGGGCCAATCAGCTCAACCGCGGATGCGCCGACATAATCAACTTCACCACCGGATTTGAGGATTTCCAAGGCCTTGGCCAGCTCTCCAGGATAGATCTTCTCACCCGGCGCATTTGCAACGTCGAGGATCTTGTCCTTGTAGTCCGCCGGATCAATCGAATCCGCCGCTTGCATGGCCAGCATGAACAAAGCAGCCGCGTCATAGGACTCAGGCGTGTAAGGGGAGGTCGCATCAAATGCGTCGCCCGCCAGTGCTTTCAGCTTTTCGATGCCTTCACCGCCGGAACCGGCGATTTGACCGTAAGAGCCGTTCAGATCAGCGCCCACGTTTGCAGGCAAGCTGTCACCAATCATACCACCCGGCAGACCGAAGGTATCAAAAGCACCGGAATCAAGCGATGCGTTGATGATGCCCAAACCGCCTTGGTCGAGGTATCCCGCAACCACTAGAATGTCGCCACCGGCAGAGGCCAGCGCGCCGACTTCAGCAGAATAGTCCGCTTTGCCGTCTTCGTGGGCTGCAACGATTGTGACTTCACCGCCTGCGGCTTTGAAGTTGGTTTCAATCGCATCGGCCAGACCTTTGCCGTAGTCGTTGTTGGTATAGGTCAAAGCAATTGATTTCACGCCACGGTCCATCAGCACTTCGGCCATAACCTGACCTTCGCGTGCATCGGAAGGCGCTGTGCGGAAGAACAAACCGTTGTCTTCAGCCGTCGACAGACCCGGAGACGTGGCAGAGGGTGAAATCATGACCATGCCGTTTGGAATGGCGACGTTTTGCAAAATCGCACCCGTCACACCGGAACAATCGCCACCGATCAAGCCGTTCATACCATCGGCAATCAGACGTTCGGCGTTCGATGTGGACAGACCGTTGTCGATACAACCTGTGTCCGCGCGCATGGGCGTAACCTTGGCCGCATCCAGCAACATGCCGCTGTCTGTGACTTCTTTCATCGCCAGTTCAGCACCAGCCGCCATCGGGCCGGTCAGCGATTCAATCGGGCCGGTAAAGCCGATCAATACGCCCAGTTTGACTTCTTTCGCGTGACCGCCAGCAAAGGCCGAACCCGCAATCAGTGCAGAGGCCGCAGTGGCCAAAAGCATCTTTTTCATTGTATTCTCCCTAGTTGGAACAAAGTGTTCTGGCGCAACGGTAGAAGTAACGCAGCCAAAAGAAAAGAGGATTTGCCATAGGAAACGCCATGGTTGACCCTAGATTAAACCCACAAGCCGCCAAGAACCGGAGCCAATGATGTTAATGACCGTCAAAGCCATGTCTGACAGGACAAAATCCACAGGTTTGACCCTGAACTCGGCAATTTTCCTGAGCTTTGCCTGTACCTTGTTTTTTTCGACCATATCAGCCGCCCGCGCCCAAAACGTGCAATTTGAACAAATCGCAGGCGGTCTGTCAGAACCTTGGGGCTTCGCCTTCTTGCCGGACGGGGCCATTTTGGTAACGGAACGCGCAGGCAATGTGCTGTTGATTGAGGGCGGACAGGCCGTCAAGCTCACAGGCGGCCCGAAAGTCGCTGACAAAGGGCAGGGCGGTTTGCTTGATGTAATGGTGCCCCGCGACTTTGCGACGACACGACAGGTCTACTTCACCTACGCCAAACCTCAACCACGCGGCGGCGCTGGCACAGCCCTAGCCGTTGCAATCCTCGCCCCCGGAAGCCTCAAGCTCACCCAAACCCGCGATCTGTTTGAAATGACTAAAGACAGCGGCACAGGCAGGCACTTCGGCAGCCGCGTCCTCGAAGGCCCAAGCGGGCATCTGTTTGTGACCATAGGAGACCGCGGCACCGCCAAGAACGCACAAGATCTGTCTAAACACAGCGGGTCCATCATCCGGTTAAACCGAGACGGATCCATCCCGCGTGACAACCCGTTTGTCAGCACCGCAAAGGCGCAATCCGAGATCTGGAGCTTCGGACACCGCAACCCCCAAGGCGCCGGATTCGCACCCGACGGTACGCTTTGGACAGCCGAACATGGGGCCAAAGGGGGCGATGAAATCAACAAGATTACCAAGGGTGCAAACTACGGCTGGCCCGTTATCTCCTATGGCCGCAACTACAATGGCACAAAGATCGGCGAAGGCACCGCAAAGGCAGGGATGACACAACCTGAATTCTACTGGGACCCGTCCATCGCGCCCTCTGGCCTTACGGTCTACTCAGGCGACATGTTCCCGAACTGGCAGGGCGATCTGCTGATCGGCAGCCTCAAGTTCGACTACATCGCGCGGGTAGATCGCGGATCAATGCAAGAAGTCGAACAAATCAAAACACGCGAAACAGACAGGGTGCGCGCGGTCAAAACAGCAGCGGACGGATCAATCTGGTTCCTATCGGTTGGAAACCGCGCACTCTACCGGATGACAGCAAACTAAACGGCCCGCTTTACCCTTTTTCAAATACTCAAATGGAAAGGCGCGCCGCATGGCTCCCACGTTCGCGATAAGGCGTGGTGTCGTAATGGGCGCGGTAGCATTTTGAAAAATGCGAAGGTGAGGCAAAGCCACAGGCCAAAGCCACATTGATCACACTCATATCGGTCTGCATCAGCAAGTTTCGGGCCTTCTGCAGCCGCAATTCCATGTAATAGCGCTTGGGCGAACGGTTCAGATACCTGCGAAACAGACGCTCCAACTGGCGGGTCGACATACCGACGTTCTTGGCCAGCACGGACGGGCTGATCGGTTCTTCGATATTGCCCTCCATCATCTGGATCACAAGGCTCAGCTTCGGATGACGCACACCAATGCGGGTCGGAACCGACAGGCGTTGGGTGTCTTGGTCCGTGCGGATCGACGAATAGATCATCTGGTCGGCGACAGAATTGGCGATATCCTCGGAATGATCATCCGCAATCAGCTTCAACATCAAATCAATCGAAGACGTGCCCCCAGCCGTGGTCAGCCTGTTGCCATCCACCACGAAGACAGATTTGGTCAGATCGACCTCGTCAAATTCCTCGGAAAAGCTGTCTTGGTTCTCCCAATGGATCGTCGCGCGCTTTCCATCGAGCAGTCCGGCCTTGGCCAGCGTAAAGGCGGCGGTACAAAGCCCCCCCACCACAAGACCACGGCGGGCCTCGCGGCGCAGCCAGTTCAACAGCCGCTTTGTGGTCGCAGTTTGGACGTTTATACCCGAACACAGCATAATGGTATCATCGCGCCCCAGCTCCTCCAGATCGGATTCGACATTGAACGATGTTCCGGCCGAACAGGACACGGCCGTGCCGCCTTCGCCCACGATAGACCAGCTATAGGCTTCATACCCGATCATACGGTTGGCAATGCGCAAACAATCCAATGCAGAGGCAAAACTCAGAAGCGTAAACTGGTCCAGCAACACAAAGACAAAGCGCCGGGGCTTTCCGGCGTTTTGCTCAGGCGCTCCACCTTGGCGTTGCTCTGTCATGTTAGGTCTCCGCCACACACCCAAGGGGCTGATATAAACTCGCAATACTTGGTCAGAGACCGAAACCCGCGTCAAGGGGGACAAATGATCTATGGCAACTCATAACGGGCTTTTGTATACCGCTTCAGAACAAACCCACCTGCGGAGAACGACCGATGAGCGATTGGCACAAATCTGACTGGCGCAAAAAGCCCCGGATCCAAATGCCCGACTATACCGATGCAGCGGCCTTGGCCGCCGTTGAGGCCGAATTGTCGCGCTTTCCGCTGCTCGTTTTCGCAGGCGAAGCGCGCCGTTTGAAGGACCATCTTGCCGCTGCGTCTCGGGGCGAAGCCTTCTTGCTGCAAGGCGGCGATTGCGCCGAAAGCTTTGAGCAATTCAGCTCGGACGGCATCCGCGACACCTTCAAAGTGATGCTGCAAATGGCGATGGTTTTGACCTATGGCGCCAAAGTACCCGTGATCAAGGTTGGCCGCATGGCCGGTCAATTCGCCAAACCGCGCTCTGCCCCCACAGAAGTGGTCGATGGTGTCGAATTGCCCAGCTACCGTGGCGATATCATCAACGATCTGGCCTTCACACCAGAGGCCCGCATTCCGGACCCCGCCAAAATGCTGCGCGCCTATACCCAAGCCGCTGGCACATTGAACCTGCTGCGCGCCTTTTCAACGGGCGGCTTCGCAGACATGAGCCACGTCCACGCATGGACCTTAGGCTTCACCGACGGGGAAGAGGCGCGCAAATACCGCGATATCGCCACCCGTATCCAAGACACCATTGAATTCATGGCCGCCGCCGGGATTTCGGGCAGCACAACGCATGAATTTTCAACTGTAGAATTCTACACCAGCCACGAATCCCTTTTGCTTGAGTATGAAGAGGCTTTGACACGGGTGGATTCGACCACCGGCCAATGGATTGCAGGCTCAGGTCACATGATCTGGATCGGCGACCGGACCCGTCAGCCTGACGGGGCCCATGTGGAATTTGCACGCGGTGTGCTCAACCCCATCGGGTTGAAGTGCGGCCCGACGATGACCGCCAGCGACCTCAAGCAATTGATGAAAACGCTGAACCCGAACAACGAAGAAGGCAAACTGACCTTGATCGCCCGTTTCGGGGCAGGCAACGTGGCTGAACACCTTCCGCGCCTTATACAAGCCGTGCGCGAAGAGGGAGCAAATGTGCTTTGGACCTGTGACGCAATGCATGGCAACACGATCAAATCCTCATCCGGCTACAAAACGCGGCCCTTCGACAGTGTTCTGCGCGAAGTGCGAGAATTCTTCGCGGTCCACGCGTCCGAGGGCACCATCCCGGGCGGCGTTCACTTTGAGATGACAGGTCAGGACGTGACCGAATGTACAGGCGGCGTGCGCGCTGTCAGTGACGAAGACTTGTCTGATCGGTATCACACAGCCTGCGACCCACGTTTGAACGCCAGCCAATCGCTTGAACTGGCGTTCTTGGTGGCCGAAGAACTGTCCACGCTGCGGCAGTCTCGGCAAGCCGCCGAGGCCAGCTAAACCCGCTTAGTCCTTGAAACTAAAAAGTTTCAGATGCCCCTTTTCCAGCACTGGTTTTGGGGCAGGACGCGGTTGGTTCAATGGCTTTGTCAGGATCGGGCGTATGGCGGACGGCACTGAAGACGTCGGCGCTGGCGGTGTGGGCGTCGTCTGATTGGCCCAACTGGCGCGCTCAAAGGTGCTGTCTTTGTCCTCACGCGGCCACGGTGTTGACGCAAGGCTCAGCTTACGGCTGCGATTGGCAACAATATCAAAGCGGCGCGGCGTGCGACCCAGAACTCCGTGACTGACCAAACAACCCAAAATGCGGCTACAATCGCCCAGATCGCTTTGCAAAGGCAGTAAGATCAACCGTCCTTCGATGGGTGGCTTGCCCATAGAAGTCTCACCAGACAGGGTCATCTCTGCCACGGCGGGGGCCTGAAAGACTTCTTCCAGCATATCAGGCAAAACGCGCCGCGCGTCGGGGGTAAAGAACGTCGACAAAGGCATGCCGCGCACTTCCATCCCCATAACCTCGTTCAAATGAGACCCCGCAATACGGATGCGCCCGATGCCCGTGGCAATGCGTTCCATCACAAAGGCATATTCGAGCGCGTTTTCAATACCGCGCGGGTCCACATCTGCACGGGCAGGGACAACACGGCCAGCCCGCAGGTTTTCCCAATAAGACTCGACCGACCGAATAGCAGAAAACGGATGCTTGGCGCTCGGATTGCCTAACAACACAACAGAGCCTTCGGGATTGTCAAAACGGTCCATATCACACTCACCTTTTTACTGATCAGGTGCTTCACCACAAAGCACCCCCCTTGTCCCGAACCGCCCGCTCTTAAAACGTCAGGTTTTCGCCACAAAGATTACCAAAGTATTAATAGCGAGCCGAAGTCTCAAAAGCGCGCTCAAAACCCTTAACTGGTTAATGCGCTTTGTCTCAGGCTTGCCCCTCAGCCCCGTGCACCCCTATAGAGTAGACGACCAAGCAAAGGCGAAAGGGACATCTATGCAGTCGATGACAGGCTTTGCCTCAGCCTCTGGCGCGCTTGGACCCCATTCATGGGCTTGGGATTTGCGCAGCGTGAACGGCAAGGGTTTGGATCTGCGCCTGCGCGTGCCGGACTGGATCGACGGGCTTGAGGCTGCGTTAAAATCAAAACTGTCCAAGTCACTGACCCGCGGCAACGTCACCCTATCCCTGCGGATGCAGCGCGACGAAAGCCAAGGCGGGATGGTCGTGAACCAAACCCATCTGGCCGATGTGCTGGACGCCATGAACGAGATTGAACAACAGGCCATCGACAAGGGCCTGTCCCTAGCACCTTCAACCGCCGCCGACATCATCGCCCAACGTGGCATTCTTGAACAAGCGGTCGAAGAAGACGACTCTGCGGCCCTTTGCAAGCATCTGCTTGGCGAATTTGACGGCGTTCTGGCAGATTTCATCGCCGCGCGGTCCACAGAAGGGGCAGCAGCCAAAGATATCCTGACAGGCCAGCTTGACCAGATCGAAACTCTGACCAGCCAATCCGCGGCACTGGCCGAAGCCCGCAAAGACACGGTCGCGCAAACTCTGAAAGCGAACGTCGACAAAGTGATCGGCGCATCAGACGCAGTGGATCCAGACCGACTGGCACAAGAGCTGGCCTTGCTGGCGGTCAAATCGGACGTAACAGAAGAAATAGACCGCCTTCAAACCCATGTCGCGTCTGCACGCACGATGCTGGCCTCGACCGAGCCTGTGGGCCGGAAAATGGATTTTCTGATGCAAGAATTTAATCGCGAAGCCAACACCTTATGCTCCAAAGCTCAATCAAAAGAGCTGACAACTGCGGGGCTTGATATGAAGGTGCTGATCGACCAAATGCGCGAACAAGTTCAAAATATCGAATAGGGATATTTCATGTCTAAGGCCAATCGACGCGGACTGCTTATTATACTGTCATCGCCTTCAGGGGCGGGCAAATCGACCCTCGCCAAGCGGTTGATGGTATGGGATCCGACCCTGACCTTTTCAGTCTCCGCCACCACCCGCGACCCAAGACCGGGCGAAGAGAACGGCAAAGACTACATCTTTACCGATGAAACCGATTTCAAAGCAACCGTCGCCGAAAACGGGATGCTGGAACACGCCCATGTCTTTGGCAATTTCTACGGCTCGCCCCGCGCACCGGTTGAGACCGCAATCAATGCAGGACAAGACGTGTTGTTCGACATTGACTGGCAAGGCGCCCAGCAAATCACCAACTCGGCCCTTGGGGCGCACACGCTGTCGATCTTTCTGTTGCCGCCCTCAATCCCCGAACTGCGCGCGCGCCTTGAAAAACGCGGTCAGGACCAGCCAGATGTCATCGCCCGCCGCATGGAGAAAAGCTGGGATGAAATCAGCCATTGGGGCGGATATGACTTTGTGTTGGTCAACGACGATCTGGACCAGACTGAGGACCAGTTGAAAACCATCATCACCGCCACACGGTTGCGCCGCAGCCAACAACCCGATCTGACCGACCACGTGCGCCTGTTGCAAGCCCAGTTTGAGGAACAATCATGACCCTTTACGCCTTGAACGACAAAACACCCAGTGCAGACGCCGACACATGGATCGCCCCTGATGCCAATGTCATCGGAGATGTGACCTTGCACGCGGGCGGATCGATCTGGTTCGGCTCAACCCTGCGCGGTGACAATGAACCCATCACCATCGGGGCAGGGACCAACGTACAAGAAAACTGCGTCTTTCACTCCGATATTGGCTTTCCTCTGACCATCGGCGTGAACTGCACAATCGGACACAAGGCAATGCTGCACGGCTGCACCATTGGCGACAACTCTCTGATCGGGATGGGGGCGACCGTTTTGAACGGCGCAGTGATTGGCAAGAACTGCTTGATCGGGGCCAATGCGCTGATCACAGAAGGCAAGGTCATCCCCGACGGATCGCTTGTTATGGGCAGCCCCGGTAAAGTCGTGCGCACATTGGACGCGGCCGCGATCCAAGGCCTTACCGCCAGCGCGTTGCATTACCAAGACAACATGCGCCGCTTTAAGTCCGGCTTGAAA
This sequence comes from uncultured Sulfitobacter sp., assembly GCA_964636575.1. Lineage (GTDB taxonomy): Bacteria > Pseudomonadota > Alphaproteobacteria > Rhodobacterales > Rhodobacteraceae > CAZWSE01. The sequence goes on from CAZWSE010000061.1 coordinate 8,744, forward strand.
CCCGTTGATGTTGCTGGCTAATGGCAGATCCGCTGCTGTTTCTTGATGCCTTTCCCTTGGCGGCCATCGTCGTCGGCACAAACGACCGCATCCTAGAGGCCAACACACAAGCTGAGACATTGCTCGGGCAGGGACTTGTCGGCCGCCATTACGTCACAATGCTGCGCCAACCACCGCTACTGGATTGCATTGAGGCAACCCTGCGGGACAAGCGCCCCCGCGAGGAACAATACCTGACCAACGACGGCGCGCAGGACATGACGTACAAGGTCACCTGCCGCTTTGTGGATGCCTTTGGCGGGCTGGATTTCGGAGCCGTAGTGGTCAGTTTTGAAGACCAGACCCCCCTAAAACAAGCCAACCGAATGCGCCGCGATTTTGTGGCCAATGTCAGCCACGAATTGCGCACACCCTTGACCGCGATGATGGGGTTCATTGAAACACTGCAAGGCCCCGCGCGCGATGACGCAGCTGCCCGCGACCGGTTTCTGGGGATCATGCAAACCGAAGCCGCACGGATGAACAGGCTTGTCGGCGATCTCTTGTCGCTCAGCCGCGTGGAAGAGCTTCAACGCCTACGTCCGACCGAAAGCGTGGTCATAACGGACATTCTGACCAGCACGGTGCGCACCCTGTCACAGCTTGCGAAAGACAACGGGGTTGAGGTCATGATTGATCTGCCGAATGACCCTGTCACGATCACAGGTGATGCAGACCAGTTACGACAGGTCTTCACCAATCTCATCGAAAACGCGCTGAAGTACGGGGGCTCTGGCGAACGGGTTGATCTAAAGGTTCGCACGTTCGATCAAGACCCAGCCCTGCGCGGCCCATCGGTGCGCGTAGCGGTCACAGACCACGGGGCAGGGATCGACCCGCTGCACTTGCCGCGCCTGACCGAACGTTTCTACCGCGCCGATGCGCACCGCAGCCGCGATATGGGCGGTACGGGGCTGGGCCTCGCGATCGTGAAACACATCCTGAACCGCCACCGCGGACGGCTGCGGGTGGAAAGCGATCTGGGCAAAGGGGCGACCTTTACGGTGATCTTGCCAGCTTAACGTTCACTCGTCGCAATACACCTTGCTGCGGCTCAAACGCGGTCTCAAAGGGCGATGGCAGGCGCCGACTTTGACATCTGTGTTGGCAATGGCCTTGCGCAAAAAGGCGCTGTTCTTGTTGGCACCGTAGAAATTGGTGATGTACCGTCCGGCACCCACAGCTTTGGTTTTGCAGTATTCGCGGTTCTTCTGATCAAAGAACGACAGGACTTCGGTGGCCACATGCCTCTCACACGTGACGACATTGATCGTGTGGTCGCATTTGTTGAAGTAGTCGATAATATTGCGGTCATAGGTTGAGACCTTAGAGACAACACAGCTTTGCGCGCTGTGTTTGGGCATATTCCGCAGCATTTTCGCACGCGGCGCGACCGTCTTGCGCAAGAAATCTGTAGCGGCTTTCGATCCGCGTGCAGACGCCGCTTTCAGCAACGGCTCCGCCGCAAGGGTGTCGCGCTTCACCCCTTGGCCCTGCGCAAGCATAAATCCGGCAAGGTACCCCGAAAACGCATTTCCGGCCCGCGCGCCTTTTGTGGCCGCGTCATAAGCGGCACGAAAGTTCTTCTGGCGCTGACGGTCATTGGGCGTTTTCATCACGTAGTAACTGCGGGCAATAATCTCATACCCATTCAGATCACCTGCCTTAACAGCCTTTTGGCCCCAACTGCGCGCACGCACGAGGTTGTACAAAGGTCGCTTCTTATCGAAATAGATCCACGCAATCTTAAGCTCTGCGCCCGCGATTTTGTGTTTCGCAGCAAGCTCATAGGCCTTAACGGCCTCGGTTAGGTTCGCGGCCGTGGGCGTTTCAGTCTCGAAAAAATACGCAATGCTCAGGTACAGTTTCGGATTATCACCAGCGAGACGGGCCAGCAGACGGATACCCTCAGCGCGGCGGGCTTTGGTGTCAGGTGAAAAGGTCAGCGCGAAAGCAGCCCCCTCGTTGCCCATATGCACTCCGGCCTTTGCGGCTTTCATATAGTAGGCATATGCTTTCGTTCCGTTCTTTGAGAACGTGTAGTGCAAGTATCCCAGCCCCAAATCGCCAAAAGCATAACCTGCATCACTGGCCTCTTGGTACAACCTTGTCGCACGGGCAACATCCTGTGAAGGGTCCTTCTGGGTCATCAAAACCCGCGCCAATCGGAATTTGTTCTGCGGCGACGGGTCCTTTTCAATCGCTTTCGCACAAACCTCTATCGCGGCTTTTGTATCGATCTTTTCAAACGCCACGCCGAAGGCCTCACCCTCATGTGACGCTTTTTCCGCTGGATGTGCTGCAAGGCGCGCGCAGGCGATGCTTGGCGCTTCCGACAGGCATGCTGTCAAAAACGAAGCGCAAAGGCATAGAAATGCAAGTCTGAAAAACAGCATAAATCAAATCGGTCCGTGCAATCTGCAACCACTCTATGCGATCCACCAGACAAGCCAAGTCAAAACAGAACTCTCAAAAAAACAGGCAAAATGACCGTCCAGGCCACGCTGTCATAAAACGGTTACATAACTGTCACAAAAGTCTTAACCGAGTCGCCTAGGCACCCCACAAGGCCATCATGGGGGTGGCCGGACATAAAAGACCACGAAACAGGAGACACCTATGTCGTTCGTGAAACTCACCACATCCGCTTTGGCGATTGCCGCCGTTTCTGCCACGTCCGCGGCCGCGCGTGATCAAGTGCAGGTTGCTGGATCGTCCACAGTGCTGCCATACGCCTCTATCGTCGCAGAAGCCTTCGGTGAAAACTTCGACTTCCCGACACCTGTTGTTGAATCCGGCGGCTCCTCTGCGGGTCTCAAGCGGTTTTGCCAAGGCGTCGGCACCGAGCACACAGACATTGCCAACGCATCCCGCCAAATCCGCGAAAAAGAGATCAAAGCCTGTGCCGAAAACGGCGTGACCGACATCATCGAAGTGCGCATCGGCTATGACGGCATTGTCTTTGCAAGCCAGTTCGATGGTCCCGCCTACACAGCCTTTTCGCAATCCGACATCTTCAACGCATTGGCGCCAAAGGTGATGGTAGACGGCGCGCTGGTCGACAACCCTTACACCAAATGGTCCGACTTCAACGCAGATCTGCCAGACGAAGAAATTCTGGCCTTCATCCCCGGTACCAAACACGGCACCCGCGAAGTCTTTGAAGAAAAAGTTGTCGCCGCAGGCTGCGAAGCGACGGGCGCCCATGATGCCATGATCGCCGCGGGCATGTCCGAAGATGAAGCCGAAGACGCCTGCTTGGCTGTCCGCTCTGACGGGCGGTCCGTGGATATCGACGGCGATTACACCGAAACACTGGCCTCTATTGATGCAAACGCAAATGCAATCGGCGTGTTTGGTTTGGCCTTTTATGAAAACAACACCGACAAACTGAAAGTGGCGACAATGGGCGGCGTTGAGCCAACCACTGAATCCATCGCAGCCGGTGAATACCCTGTGTCGCGCCCGTTGTATTTCTATGTGAAGAAAGCCCACATCGGCGTGATCCCGGGCCTGAAAGAATACGCTGAGTTCTTCGTCGCGGATGAAATCGCAGGTGAAGATGGCCCACTGGCCGAGTACGGCCTTGTATCCGATCCAGAGCTGGCAGATACGCAATCTGCAATCTCTGACGAAGTGACAATGGGCGGCGGCAGCTAAGCTGTTCCTCCGCTTCGAACAGTAAAATCAGTTTTGGGCGGCGGACAGATCGCCGCCCGATTTACACCAAAGCGCACAAGCGCAACTGCGGAATTAGGTTGGGGGATCTATGCCTGTACTTTGGCTCACACTGCTGGTTCTCGCCATCGCAATCGCAGGCTACAGCCTCGGGCGCAGACGTGCCCTTGCCAGCGCAGACGGTGACCGCAGAAACTTACATTCCTTACCCATCTACTACGGCACAAATGTCTTTCTGAAAACGGCCGTACCGGGCCTTGGCCTTTTGATCCTCTGGTTGCTCGTGCAGCCCTTGGTCTTGCAAAACCAAGTGTCCAAGATGATCCCTCCAAGTGAAATCGCCGAAGGCTCGACCCTCGGGCTGGTCATGTCCGAGGTCCGCCGCACCGCAGACGGCTTGGACAACGCCGTTGCAAATGGGGCCATCGACAAAAACACCGCAACCGATGGCCAGATTGATCTCGACGACATCACCGCTCAGCTGAAAGACGCAGGGCAGGTGGTCACAGCAAGCATCACGCGGCCTGTCTTGCTTGCCGCGCAGGCGTATCGGCAAAAGGCCAATACGTCTAAAACCCTGATGACCATAGCTGTTCTTGTTGTCGCCATCGCGGGCTGTCTTTGGGCTTTGGCTCAAACCAACAAGGTCTACCGCGCCCGCAATGTGGTCGAACAAGGGGTGCTTGCGATCCTGATCTCCGCCGCCTCGGTCGCCATTTTAACCACCATCGGCATCATCCTTTCACTGGTGTTCAACACCGTTGAGTTTTTCAAACTCTATCCCGCAATCGACTTTTTCACCCTGTTGGAATGGGCGCCCAGCTTTTCCGGCCGTGGCGGGGCCTCGGCCCTTGGTATTTTGCCGCTGCTCTGGGGCACGCTCTATATTTCATTCGTGGCCTTGCTGGTCGCCGTGCCCATCGGGCTGTTCGCTGCCGTGTACCTGTCGGAATACGCAGGCCCCAAACTACGCGGCGTAGCCAAGCCATTGCTCGAAATCCTCGCGGGTATTCCGACAATCGTCTACGGGCTGTTTGCGCTTCTCACCATCGGCCCGCTGCTGATGTCCGTGTTCGGATCAGAAGGCACAGGCTGGATGGGTGGCGGTCGGTCAGTAATGACCGCAGGCATCGCGATGGGCATCATGTTGATCCCCTTTGTCAGCTCGCTCAGCGATGACATCATCAACGCGGTCCCCCAAGCCATGCGCGACGGCTCATACGGGCTGGGGGCGACCAAGTCTGAAACCATCAAACAAGTGGTATTACCCGCAGCCTTGCCAGGCATCGTCGGGGCGATCCTTCTGGCCGCAAGCCGTGCAATTGGTGAGACCATGATCGTTGTGCTTGGGGCAGGGGCCGCAGCCCGCCTGTCACTGAACCCCTTTGAAGCCATGACAACCGTCACCGCCAAGATCGTCAGCCAGCTCACAGGCGACAGCGATTTCGCCTCACCCGAAGCACTTGTCGCCTTCTCACTGGGGATCACGCTCTTTGTGCTGACCTTGGCCTTGAACGTCTTCGCGCTCTACATCGTGCGCAAATATCGGGAGCAATACGATTGACCAACGCTAGCACACCTCCCGCAGCCAAGACGCGCCGCCATGCGTCCCTGACGGTACAAGACAAACGCACCAAAAAACGCGCCGCCGCGGAAAAGCGGTTTCGGGCCTACGGTCTGACCGCCATCGGCATCGGCGTTCTGTTCCTGATCGTTCTGCTGACCGCCATCATCTCCAACGGCACAGGCGCATTCACGCAGACCTTCGTGAATGTGCCCGTCTATCTGGATCCGGCAAAGCTCGACAAAAAGGGCAATGGCAATATCGACGACATCAAGAAGGTCTCGACCTTCGGATATAATCCGCTGGTGCAAAAGGCCGTCCTCAAACAGGTGGAAGACGCCGGCATTGAGACGCCCTTGAAGAAATCCAAAGAAATGAAAGCGCTGATTTCAGCCTCCGCCGCCGCGCAAATCCGCGACACAGTCATCGCCAACCCCAGCCTGATCGGCGAAACGGTTGAATTCCGGCTGCTGGCCTCAAGCCGTGTCGATGGATACCTCAAAGGGCGGGTGCAACGCGAAGACGTCGCCCGCGACAAAAACATCGACGCCGAACACCTTGATCTCGTAGATGCGCTGCGCGACCAAGGGGTCATCAAGAAAACCTTCAATCTGGCCTTCATCACCGGCGCAGATGCCTCCGAAAGCCGCCCCGAACAGGCAGGGCTTGGCGTCTCTATGCTGGGGTCGTTCTTCATGATGTTCGTGGTGCTGGTGCTGGCTCTCCCCATCGGGGTCGCGGCCTCGATCTACCTGGAAGAATTCGCACCCAAGAACCGGTTCACAGACCTGATTGAGGTGAACATATCCAACCTTGCAGCGGTGCCATCGATTGTCTTTGGTATTCTGGGTCTGGCGGTCTTCATCCAGTTCATGCACCTGCCGCAATCGGCACCTTTGGTCGGGGGCTTGGTGCTAACGCTGATGACATTGCCAACGATCATCATCTCGACACGGGCGTCCCTGCAATCCGTACCCCCCTCTATCCGCGACGCGGCCCTTGGGGTCGGGGCCTCCAAAATGCAGGCCGTCTTCCACCACGTGCTGCCCTTGGCCGCCCCCGGCATCCTAACAGGCACAATCATCGGGTTGGCGCAGGCCTTGGGGGAAACGGCACCGCTGCTGCTGATCGGGATGGTCGGCTACATCGCCTCAAACGCCCCCGACGGGATCGCATCTGGGCTGCTGGATCCAAACTCGGCCATGCCTGCACAGATCTACGAATGGGCGAAACGGGCCGATCCAGCCTATTATGAACGGGCATGGGGCGGCATTATCATTTTGCTGGTGTTTCTGATAACCATGAACACCATTGCCGTGCTCCTGCGGCGCCGGTTCGAACGCCGCTGGTAGGGAAACGACGACGATGGACGATCTAAGAATTGTGGAGAGAACAGTGGACACCAATACCGTCAAAATCTCGGCGCGGGATGTGCAGGTCTATTACGCAGACAACCACGCCATCAAGGACGTGAATGTCGATATCGAAGACAAGACCGTGACCGCCTTCATCGGGCCATCGGGCTGCGGGAAATCGACCTTTCTGCGCTGTATCAACCGGATGAACGACACCATTGATATCTGTCGGGTCTCGGGCGATATCCTGATTGACGGGGAAGACATCTATGACCGCGCGGTTGATCCGGTGCAACTGCGGGCCAAGGTCGGGATGGTGTTCCAAAAACCGAACCCCTTCCCGAAGTCGATCTTTGACAACGTAGCCTACGGGCCGAAAATCCACGGGCTGGCCAAAAACAAGGCCGATCTGGACGGCATCGTCGAAAACGCCCTGCGCAGTGCAGCGCTCTGGGATGAGGTCAAAGACAGGCTCGACGCACCGGGCACGGGGCTGTCTGGCGGGCAACAACAACGGCTCTGCATTGCACGCGCCGTGGCCACAGAACCCGAAGTGCTTTTGATGGACGAACCCTGCTCGGCCCTTGACCCGATTGCAACGGCACAAGTCGAAGAACTGATCGATGATCTGCGGCAAAACTATTCGGTCGTGATCGTCACACACTCCATGCAGCAGGCAGCGCGGGTCAGCCAGAAAACGGCCTTCTTCCACCTCGGCAATCTGGTTGAGTTTGGGGAAACAGGGACGATCTTTACCAACCCCGTGGACCCACGCACAGAAAGCTACATCACAGGACGGATTGGATAACGCTATGGAAAAACAACACATCGCCTCCGCCTTTGACCGCGACCTGGAAGCCATTCAGGCCCAGATCATGAAGATGGGCGGGCTGGTCGAAGAAGCGATCAGCAAAAGTGCGACCTCGCTTGACACACGCGACGAAGAACTGGCCGAAACCGTGCGCAAGGCCGACAAGGTCATCGACGGGTTAGAAGAGCTGATCAACGAAGAGGCCGCGCGCACTATTGCCCTGCGTGCGCCCACCGCCATCGATCTGCGCCTTGTGCTCAGCGTCATCAAGATCAGCAGCAATCTGGAACGGATCGGGGACTACGCCAAGAACATGGCCAAACGGACGGGCGTTCTGTCCCAGATGGATCCGATCAACGACAGCACAAGCGCACTGCGCCGGATGGCCCGCGAAGTTGAGAAAATGCTCAAAGATGCGCTCGATGCCTATATACAGCGCGATGCGGTTCTGGCCGCCGATGTGATCGAACGCGATATCGGCGTCGACCAGATGTACAACGCGCTGTTCCGCGAATTTCTGACCTTCATGATGGAAGACCCCAGCAATATCACGGCCTGCATGCACCTGCATTTCATCGCCAAAAACATCGAACGGATGGGTGATCACGTGACCTCGATTGCAGAACAGGTGGTCTATCTGGTGACGGGCGATAAACCGGATGAAGAACGCGGCAAGGCCGACAAGACCTCGGTATCCCTAGAAGGGTAATCCTCCCATGAGCGTCGATCAGCCCCGCGTTTTGATTGTCGAAGACGAAGCCGCACAGCGCGAAGTTCTGGCCTATAATCTGGCTGCCGAAGGCTTTGACGTGATGCAGGCGGAACAGGGCGAAGACGCGCTGTTGCTGGTTGCAGAAGAACTGCCCGATATCATTGTGCTCGATTGGATGATGCCGAACCTCTCGGGGATTGAGGTCTGCCGCCAACTCAAAACCCGCAGCAAAACCCGTGGCATCCCGATCATTATGCTCTCGGCGCGCTCTGAAGACGTCGACAAAGTGCGCGGGCTGGAAACAGGGGCAGATGACTACGTCGTGAAACCCTATTCGGTGGTCGAGCTTATGGCCCGCGTGCGCAACCAGCTCCGGCGGGTGCGGCCCTCGGCCATGGGGGAAACGCTGACCTATGACGACATCGCACTCGACGGGGAAACCCACAAAGTCACCCGCGATGGAACTCCGCTCAAACTCGGACCAACAGAATTTCGCCTGCTACGCACCTTTATGGAAAAACCGGGCCGTGTCTGGAGCAGGGACCAACTGCTCGACCGCGTCTGGGGGCGCGATGTCTATGTGGACACACGCACGGTGGACGTCCACGTAGGGCGCTTGCGCAAGGCGCTGACACAGCACGGCGGAGACGATCCTCTGCGCACAGTGCGCGGGGCAGGGTACGCGCTCGGCTAAGCCCTTTACCCTTTTGAAAATACTCAAGTCCAAGACGCGCCAAAAGGCGCCCAGATTAACGCTTGCCACACCCTAAATCCTGTCCTATACGCCCCCCACTGAAACCCGCAGGCGGGGTTTGGGCCTATGGGGGAGAAATCCTCATATGGTCCGCCGGTTGAAGCAATCGCTTTGAACCCCCGCTGAGGATAAAACCGGAAAGGATATGAGCATGGCTCTTCCCGAGTTCACCATGCGGCAGCTGTTGGAAGCTGGCGTACACTTTGGTCACCAGACACAGCGCTGGAACCCGCGTATGGGTCCGTTTATCTACGGCGCCCGCAACGGCATCCACATCATGGACCTGACGCAAACTGTTCCAATGCTGGATCAGGCCTTGCAAGCAGTCCGCGACACCGTTGCAAAAAACGGCCGCATCCTCTTCGTCGGCACCAAGCGTCAGGCCGCAACGCCGATCGCCGAAGCCGCTGAAAAATGCGCACAATACTATATGAACCACCGCTGGCTCGGGGGCACATTGACCAACTGGCAGACCGTATCCAAGTCGATCAACCGCCTGAAAATGATTGATGAGCAAATGGGTCTCGGATTTGAGGGCCTGACCAAGAAAGAACGTCTTGGGATGGAACGCGACCAAGGCAAACTGCAAGCCTCGCTTGGCGGGATTCGCGAAATGGGCGGCCGTCCTGATCTGCTCTTCGTGATCGACGTGAAAAAAGAAGCACTGGCCATCGCAGAAGCCAACAAACTGGGTATTCCGGTTGTGGCGGTCGTGGACACCAACTGCTCGCCAGACGGGGTTGATTACATCATCCCGGGCAACGACGACGCGGCACGCGCCATTGCGCTCTACTGCGATCTGGTGGCCCGCGCAGCACTCGACGGCATGTCCGCACAACTCGGTGCAGCTGGCGTTGATCTTGGCGCAATGGAAGAAGCCCCTGTTGAAGAGGCCGTGGCCGAAGCACCCGCCGCTGAAGAAGCCCCTGCTGCCGAAGCGCCCGCCGCAGAAGGCTAAGGCACACGCACGCATCTTATAGGTTGGGGCAGGGGACACCTGCCCTGACATCCCCCTTGAGACAAAAAGGAACACCAAGATGGCAATTACAGCATCACTGGTAAAAGAACTGCGCGACAGCACTGGCGCAGGCATGATGGACGCCAAAAAGGCACTGACCGAAACAAATGGCGACATGGAAGCGGCCGTTGACTGGCTGCGCACCAAAGGTCTTGCCAAAGCAGCCAAAAAGTCCGGCCGCACCGCAGCAGAAGGTCTTGTGGCCGTTGCAGTGACCGGCGGCAAAGGGATCGCCGTTGAAGTGAACTCTGAAACCGATTTCGTTGGCAAAAACGCAGACTTCCAGAAAATGGTCGGCGGCATCGCGCAAGTGGCATTGTCGGTTGACGATGTGGACGCGCTGAAAGCGGCTGACATGGGCGGCAAGTCTGTTGAACAAACCGTTGTCGACGCCGTTGCGGTTGTCGGTGAAAACATGGCCGTGCGCCGCATGGCTACGGTGTCGGGCGACACGGTCGTGTCCTACGTGCACAACGCAGCCACCGACGGCATGGGCAAAATCGGCGTTCTGGTCGCAATGACCGGCGGCGACGAAGGCTTTGGCAAACAGGTTGCGATGCACATCGCGGCTGTGAACCCGGCATCTCTGTCCGAAGCAGATCTGGACGCTGAAGTCGTCGAAAAAGAAAAGCAGGTCCAAATGGACATCGCCCGCGAAAGCGGCAAGCCCGAAGCGGTGATCGAGAAGATGATCGTTGGCCGGATGAAGAAATACATGTCCGAAGTGACCTTGGTGAACCAAGCCTTCGTTGTGAACCCTGACCTGACGGTTGGCGATGCAGCGAAAGAAGCCGGTGCGACCATCACAGGGTTCGTCCGCTTGGAAGTCGGCGATGGCATCGAAGTCGAAAAAGAAGACTTCGCCGCAGAAGTCGCGAAAGTTGCGGGCAGTTAAAGCGTTTCGGGATTAGCCTGATACATCAAGTATCGAAAATGTCCCGAGAACGCGCAGCGTGGCAGGGTATTTTCGATTCAAGGTATTCGCGAAACGCTATAAACCGGCCTAACTTTCGACCGAAAATCAGAAAACGGAGCTGCATCCCTGCGGCTCCGTTTTCCGTTGGGGGCCCCAAATTTATTTTGGGGATAAGAAGAGAGGCCCTCAAAGGTCCGACCTGAGATTGCGGAAGAATACGCCCCCAGGCCGGTTTCCGGCTATCACCGGTCGTTCAGGAGAGCCTTGAAATCGCAAGGATCCGTCCCGGTGTTCCAACTGGCCAAAGCCACCACTCACGGAACAAGAGTATGATGGCACCGTTACGTAACAAAGGTGTAGTAGGGGATTCCTTACCTAAGGTCATTTTCAAGGGGAATGCCCCTAAATCTTTCCCCCCAACGCCCACTTATCCGTAATTTCTGGGGATAACTACGCTTCGAGCACGAACATCTGGTTCTGAAACGAGGCTTTCAGCACCGCTTGGGCAGTTGTTTCAACTGCTAACGATTCGCGGGCCAAACGCAGGTGTTTTTCAACAGTGGCCGAGGTCAAACCCATCAAAACAGCGATATCTTGGGTGGTTTTGCCGTCGCCAACCCATTCCAAAGCCTCGCGCTGGCGCTTGGTCAGCACGCGGTTCGGGGCTGTATAGGGCAGGGTAAGGATCTTCAGGTGAACAACATTGTTCATCAAATGAATATCGCGCCCGTGCTCTTCCCAAATCGCATCAATCTCGTTCTGCGGGATACCAGCCTTGGCCGTCAGGGCAATCGCGCCTTTAGATCTGGCAGATACGGACTTGAAGCTGACGGTATAGCCAGCAGTGACTTGCATTTTCCGGTTAAACTCAATCACCTTCATTTCTTGCGGTGACAGCGTCTTGCTGTTGAACATGTCCGCCAGCATCGACCAGCTTCCAGCACCTTCGTGTTCAAGCGCCCAATGCACCATCGGCGCATGGAAATAGAGACCTTCACCCAAAAAGACGTCTGTGTATTCTTTAGGGTGGTTTGTCAGGATCACAAAATCCTCAGGATCACCCAAAGACGTCCCGGACCGATACCGGGTAAAGCCGTAGATCAATCGATCAAATCCATATCCCGCCATGCGTTCACAATGTGCATTCCAAAGCGCCTCAGTGGACTGGCAGTTCGACAAATAATGCAGGAAATCTCGTGTGTTAGTATTCATACTTAATCCAAATGATTATGGATCGCATCTAAAGCTAGAATATAGCCATGCGCGCCAAATCCGCAGATTTGACCCAATGCGACGGGTGCTAAAAATGACTTGTGGCGAAACTCTTCGCGTGCGTGGACGTTCGACAAATGCAACTC
>CAZWSE010000062.1:0-8962 GCA_964636575.1 uncultured Sulfitobacter sp.
TGGCATTCGACCCCGTTCGAGATGTGCGAGATCAAGCTGCACGTCAAACTGCCTGTGTTTGTTGCCCGTCAGTGGATCAGACACCGGACGGCCAATGTGAACGAGTATTCTGCCCGCTATTCAATTTTGGACCGTGAGTTTTATATTCCCGCGCCAGAGCATGTGAACGCGCAGTCGGTTGTGAACAACCAAGGGCGTGGATCTGTCTTGGAAGGTGAGGAAGCCAAACGTGTTCTGGAAATTCTCAAAGCTGACAGCGCGCGGTCTTATGACAACTATGAGGCGATGATTTCAGATGACGGTCAGCAGGGGCTGGCCCGTGAATTGGCCCGTATGAACCTGCCGGCAAATATTTATACCCAGTGGTATTGGAAGGTCGATCTGCACAACCTGTTCCATTTCTTGCGCCTGCGGGCCGATGCCCATGCGCAATACGAAATTCGCGTTTATGCGGACGAGATCTGCAAGGTGGTCGCTGATTGGGTGCCTGCCGCTTATGGCGCCTTTGAGGACTACCGGATGGGGGGCGCGCAATTGTCTGCCCGCGGTCTCGATTGTCTGCGCCGAATGCTGAAGGGCGAGGCGGTCACACAGGAAAGCTCTGGCATGTCGAAGGGCGAATGGCGTGAGTTTGAGGCTATTTTGGCAGAATAGTCGCTGTTTGGGGAAAGGATTTCACAATCTCCCCATGAAATTGCCCTCAAGTCAGGTCAAATGACATCCATGACAACAGTTAAGGATGGGTTTTATGCCTGCTTCGACAACGCCTAATGCTCCGGCCCAAGCGCCGGCCTCGACTTTTTACCCACTGACCCCAAGCCAGGTTCGTGTGATCTTGCAAGACCTACCACGCGCCGCCTGATCCGGCTGCGCTGTTTTCACGTGGTGCTTGCGCCACGATGATGTTGTCTGATCCCGTTTTGCAGTAAAAACGCTGGACAGGTTGGCCTTTTTCCCGCCAGAGTTCTTCCAAATATAGCGGAACTTTGCGTTGAGAGGGGCTAGATATGCCAAAACTTCTGAAATTTGCGACCTTGGGCCTGTGCATGAGCGCGGCTGGATCAGTCTTTGCGGGCGGTGTTCCCTATGCCGATCGTGAGGCTGTTGTTTACCCTTACGCCACGGCCCACAACTATTGCCCTGAAGGGCTGCAGCCTGTCACTGTGACCGGGGTTATTTCATGTGGCCGCCCGACTGCAGACGTGCCGAGCTATCAGCATGTCAAAATGCACGGGTCGCGTCGCCATGTGGCGCGTCGGCATACATCAAGTGAGTGTCCGATCGGTGAGAAGGGCTGTCACTAGCCAAAACGCACCCTCCAGCGCAGTGCAGATTGCGCTGGGACGTCTAAGTTCATGTCGTGTGGTTGGTTACGCGAGCTGAATGTTGCCGGCCATTTTGCGGCCATCGCGTCCATCTTCGAGATCAAACGTTACTTTCTGATCGTCGGCCAAGCCGGTCAATCCAGACCTCTCAACTGCTGAAATATGGACAAAAACGTCATTCCCGCCATCTTCAGGGGCGATAAAACCGAACCCCTTGGTTGCGTTAAACCATTTCACGGTGCCACTGGGCATGTCCGTGTCTCCTTTATGTCGTTGCACTTCTGATCTTGAACCCAAGACCGCCTTTGCTACAACTGCAGGCTCTGGCAGGGGTGGTGAACCGCCCCGATCCGCTGACGTGCAGGTGCCGCAAGGTCAAGGATTGCACGGATTGGACAAAAAGCAAGCGAAACGCGAACAATATAAGAGGAATCCCGCGAATTAGGCGGATTTTGGGGGAACACGACGTGAAATTATACGGTTTGAAAACCTGTGACACCTGTCGCAAGGCGTTAAAGCAGTTGCCAGATTCTCAGTTTGTGGATGTTCGTGTGGACGGTGTGCCTGAGGCTGTTCTCGACCGCGCTTTGGCCGAGTTCGGTGATGCTTTGCTGAACACGAGGTCCACCACGTGGCGCGGATTGTCTGAGGCCGCGCGGGCAGAGGCCCCTAAGGCCTTGTTGCAGGCCCATCCTGCATTGATGAAACGCCCGCTGATTGAGGCGGGCGGTTCATTGTATTTGGGTTGGGGGCCTGAGGTGCAGGCCGCTTTGGCTTAGTAGCCGTCCAGATTTTCGCGTGGCTGCAAGGCCCGATCAAAGGACAGTGGCCCTGCGCCTTTGACGACCAAGATCATCAGCAGCATGATCCAGAACGCCCGTTGATCGAGGATTGCCCCGTCGGGGAGGCCGTCAAACCATGCGCCGAGCGTCGCGGGCTGGTCGATGCCGCCGTGTCCGTAAAGATCGGTCAGGGATTGCACCACGATGAACCCGATCATCCCGATGGCTGAAATGCGTGTCAGCAGCCCGATCACGATCAGCGCAGGCAGAATAAATTCGGCCCATGTGCCGCCCAAAACCACTAGATATTCGAACATTCCGAAGGCGTTGACGTCGTATCCGACCTCTTCAAACCCTTTCGGGAAGATCTGCACGTAGGCCCCGTCAGAGGGTTTGAAGATGCCCATGATCCCGTCGCCCAGCTTGGTCAGCCCTGACATCCAGAAGTAGACCAGCAAGGTCGCCGCGAACACGAAACGGGCCAGTGTTGACAGTAATCCATCAGCTTTGTGCAGCCTGTCGAATACGAAATGATGTAGGTTTATCAAGGCGTTCATGTCTGTTCCTTATGTGTTGTGTTCGTAATTGCTTGGCCCTTTAGAAGCAGGCCGAGTGTCGTTCCGAGATCAAAATCAGGTGCGATTTGCGTTGTGCTTTCCACCGCCTCGCCGAAGGTTTGCCCGCTTTGCAGCCCCATGATGAAGCTGGCCCCGCCGATGGGCAGCGGGTGCGGTTCGGGGTCAAATTCGGGTCGTGTGATCAGTACGTTTTGCGCCTGTGCCCCCGGTTGTGGCCCTTGGTTCATGTTGAAGGCCCAGATGTCGTAAAGCGGGAACTTGGAGCGTACGATTTGTAGTGCGGGAGCAAGTGAAATGCGCCGGTTTGCCAGATCATCGGGGGCCATGTTTTGCAGTGTCTCTGTGGGCATCGCGGGGCGGTCAGCGGCGTGGTAGGACGCCCGAAGCGCCAATTCCAGCCGCGCCACGTCGCCCAGATATCCAAGATGGGACAGTGCTGGCAATTGGCTTAGGAAGTCTGGAAACTTGTCCCCGTAGTGCATCATCAGGGGCGAGTTGGGCGGGTGCTGGCGTAGGAACATGCCTGCCAGCCCGTCGAAGTTTTCATCGCCCAGCAGTTTGCGGATCGTCGGAAAGCCTGTGCGCAGCGCTTCGGTCAGCGAGACCGCCACGTTGTTGCGATAGACCGAAAACCGTCGCCCTGCGGGTGCGCCTTTTCCGTTGCTTAGCCCTTGGGGGACGGGCTGTGTCGCGTCCAGAATGGCCTGCCGGAAATCGGATTGTGAGGTGGTCATGGGACCAGCGCTGTCAGGGCCGCGTTGGCTTTTTCAGCCTCGTCGCGCAGGGTGGGCCAATCGGGCACGTCGTTGTCCCATTCCACCAGCACCGGCCGTGGCCCTGATTTGGCGAGTGTATAGTCCAAGAGCGCCCAAACAGGGTCCGCGATGGCAGCCCCGTGGCTGTCGATCAGCAGGGGTTTATTGTCATCATCGTGGTCTTCGTCATGCCCGCCGAGGTGAATTTCTTCTACCTTCTCAAGCGGGTAGGCGTCGATGTAGGCGCGTGGGTCAAGATCGAGGTTCGTGGCCGAGACAAAGACGTTGTTTACATCGAGCAGCATTCCGCAGCCCGTACGCTTGGTTAGCTCAGCCAGAAAATCGGTTTCCTCCCACGTGCTTTCCTCAAACGCCAGATAGCTGGACGGGTTTTCGAGCAGCATTTTGCGGCCCACAGTTGTTTGCACCTGATCGATGTGATCGGCGATGCGGGTCAGGCTGTCGTTGGTATAGGGCAGGGGCAAAAGGTCGTTCAAAAATTCCGCCCCGTGGGTGGACCATGCCAGATGTTCTGAAAAGCTGGCGGGGTTCAGCCAGCCGACAAGATGCTTGAGCCGTGCCAGATGATCTGCATCCAGAGGACCTTCGCCGCCTATGGAGAGGCCAACGCCGTGGACTGAAATGGCGAAATGTTCCGACAGGTGGCGCAGCTGGGCCAAAGGCCGCCCGCCATCGCCCATGTAGTTTTCCGCATGGATTTCAAGCCATTCTACGGATCCTGCATCGGCTGTTATGTCGTTGAAATGTTGGGGTTTATATCCAACGCCGGGCGCATGGGGCAGACGATCAAAAGTGTGGGTCGCATCCAGCATGACAAGCTCCGGCTGAGGAGGGGTAAGATGGGTCGAGACCCATCTTACCTCGTGTTATAGCTTATGCAGGCAGGTCGCGGTCAAGCTCTGTCAACGAGCCCTGACGTGCGGTGCCGTCTGCCATGGCTGGCAGTTCCATGGTTTCGCAGGTGCCTGCGTCGACCAATGTCCATGCGTTGCCTTGGTAATCCGTTACAGAAGTGCCCGCGCATGTGGTGCCAGGGCCTGCGGCGCAGTCGTTTTGACCTGCCAGCGAAACACCGAAGCATTTTTCTTTGGATGCGGCCTGTACGTCTGTACCGGTTGTTGCGAATGCAGTTGCCATTGCGCCTGCGATTGCTGCTGTTTTCATCATGTTAGACATCGTGGTCTCCCGTTAGTTGATGTGATTGACGTTAAGCGATGAGGTATTTGTAACCAAGAAGAATAGGCATTGGCTATTCACGCCCCCGTGTGTCACGTGCCCGTTAAGATGTGTTACGGTCTGCAATCACGTAATACCATGTTATTTATGCATTTTAACGGCGAAGGGGAAAGCTATTGAAACTTCCCCCTGATGTGTTTTCGCAAATTTTCGCCGATTGTTACACTAAGTCAGGTGGTGTCGCCTCAACGCCGAGGTCGTTTGTTACAACGTCCAGCCCCAGAACAGAGGTTTGTTTTTCCCCCAACCGACGCACTGTCACTGTCTTTTCTTCGACTTCGCGCGCCCCGACCGCCAGAATAACCGGCACTTTACCGACCGAGTGTTCGCGGACTTTGTAGTTGATCTTCTCATTGCGCACGTCCGCTTCGGCCCGCACCCCTGCTTTTGTCAGCGCTGCCACCACTTCATGCACATAGTCATCTGCGTCCGAGATGATTGAGGCCACAACCACCTGACGCGGTGCCAGCCAGAACGGCAGTTTGCCTGCGTGTTCTTCGATCAATATGCCAATGAACCGCTCAAAACTGCCCAAGGTCGCGCGGTGCAGCATAACGGGGCGGTGTTTGGCGTTGTCTGCCCCCACATAGGTCGCATCGAGCCGTTCGGGCAGCACGAAATCAACCTGATGGGTGCCGCATTGCCAATCGCGCCCGATCGCGTCTGTCAGCACAAATTCCAGTTTCGGCCCATAGAACGCCCCTTCGCCGGGGTTCATTTCAGGCTCGATCCCTGCTTTGCGTGTCGCCGAGAGCAGGGCCTGTTCCGCTTTATCCCAAACCTCGTCCGAGCCTGCGCGTGTGTCTGGCCGGTCGGAGAATTTGACTTTGAAGTTTTCAAATCCGAGGTCTTTGTAGATGGATCGCAGAAATTCGATGTAGACGGCTGTTTCAGATTCGATCTGGTCTTCGCGGCAGAAGATGTGCCCGTCGTCTTGGGTAAATCCGCGTACCCGCATGATCCCGTGGAGTGCGCCAGAGGGTTCGTACCGGTTGCATGATCCGAATTCCGCCATGCGCAGCGGCAGGTCGCGGTAGGATTTGAGCCCTTGGTTGAAGATTTGCACGTGGCAGGGGCAATTCATGGGTTTCAGCGCGTTTACCGCTTTTTCGCGCGCGTGTTCTTCGTCCACTTCGACAATGAACATGTTTTCCTGATATTTTTCCCAGTGGCCGGATTCTTCCCAGAGCTTGCGGTCCACCACTTGCGGGGTGTTGACCTCTACGTAGCCGCCCGCCCGTTGTTTGCGGCGCATGTAGTCTTGCAGTTCGGTGTAGATGCGCCAGCCGTTGGGGTGCCAGAAGACTTGGCCCGGCGCCTCTTCTTGCATGTGGTAGAGATCCATTTCGCGGCCCAGTTTGCGGTGGTCGCGTTTGGCGGCCTCTTCCAGCATCAAAAGATGCGCTTTGAGCTGTTCTTTGTTGGTAAAAGCCACCCCGTAGATGCGTTGCAGCATTGCGCGGTCGGAATCCCCGCGCCAGTAGGCCCCTGCGATGGACATCAGTTTGAACCCGTCGGCGGGCACTTGGCCTGTGTGTTGCAGGTGCGGGCCGCGGCAGAGGTCTTGCCATTCGCCGTGCCAGTACATCCGCAGCGGCTCATCACCCGGAATGGCGTCGATGAGTTCGACTTTGTAGGGTTCATTATTGTCTTTGTAGTGCTGGATCGCTTTTTCGCGGTCCCAGACCTCGGTCCGGACCGGTTCGCGCAGGTTTATGATTTCTTTCATCTTTTTCTCGATCACCGCAAGGTCTTCGGGGGTGAAGGGTTCCGCACGGTCGAAGTCGTAGTACCAGCCGTCTTTGATGACGGGGCCGATGGTCACTTTGGTGTCTGGCCAGATGTCCTGCACAGCACGCGCCATGATGTGTGCCAGATCGTGGCGTACCAGTTCGTTGGCTTGGTCGGGGTCTTTCATGGTGTGGATGGCGATGTCGGCGTCGGCCTCAATCGGCCAAGCCAGATCGTAGTGCGCACCGTTCACGGTCGCCGAGATCGCTTTTTTGGCCAGTGATGATGAGATGTCGGCGGCGATTTCGCCCGCAGTGATACCTGCGTCGAAGTTACGTGCATTGCCATCGGGGAGGGTGATCTTGATCTGGGCCATATCGGCTCCTCGTCGGTTTGGCGCCTACGAGACGCCCGGTTGCGGGTTATGTGAGGGTGTAAGTGGCTCCAATAAAAACGACTGTCAAGCGCGGGGCCGGACAGTCGTATCGGTTTTGCAAAGGTCGTTGTGAACAAGTGTCAGGAAGCGTCGGCCATTTGCATCGTGTATTTGACGGGATTGCCTGTCTCGAGCAGGGTTTTGAGGCTGGAGAGGGTGCAAGACCAGCCCTCTGCCACGCCCTCTTGGCCTGCGGGGACTTTGTGGTGTTCGAGCGTCAGTTTGCAGGCCGACCCGCGCGGTTCGATGATGTAGCTGAAAGTGGACGCCTCTAGCGGGACGTCGGGGCCTGCCCAGTGGGGTTCAAAAGTGCTGTCGATCCGCGTTTTGGGGGTCAGTTTGGTTTCACTGCAGATCAGGATCGAGCTGCCGTCGTCGCCGACATAATGCAGCGCATCGCCGTCGCGGCGCACCTTGTCGGTGGCGATCACATATTGGCCCATTGTATCGGCGTTTATCAAAGCCTCCCAAAGCGCGTCTTGGGTGCAGTTGATGAAGGTTTGCATCATGAAATCAGGTTTGGTCATTGTTTCGGTCTCCAGTTGGGATTTCAGGTCGATCAGTGTGCGCGCTTGAGGCTTGGCCAGAAATGGCTCTATCCAGCGGTCGATGACCTCCTGTAGGGGCAAGGCGTTGAGGTAGTGGTATTTGAACCGTCCCACCTTGCGGGGGAGGATCAGGTTTGCGTCTTCGAGCACTTTGAGATGTTTCATGACCCCGAACCGGCTCATGTCCAGCTGCTCTTCCAGATCGGTCAGGGATTGCCCGTCTTTGCTGCGCAAACTGTCAAGCAATGCGCGGCGGGCAGGGTCGTTGAGGGCTTTGAAGATCTTATCCATGGAATCGCTTATAAGTTACTTATTAGTCACGTGACAATAGAGTAACTTGTAAAAACCTGAATTTGTGGTTTGAGTGTTCGAAACCTTTGGAGCAAAACCCCGTGTCAGTTCAGTATCTTGAGACCCCACAATCGCGCCGGATTGCCTATCATCTGACCGACGGGGACGGCCCTTGCATTGTATTCCTAGGTGGCCTGAAGTCGGACATGGAGGGCACAAAGGCCCTGCATCTTGAGACCTGGGCCAAGGCCCAAGGCCGTGCTTTTCTGAGGTTTGATTATTCCGGCCATGGGACAAGCAGCGGGTCATTTGATGAAGGCTGCATTGGCGATTGGCATGAGGACACCTGTGCTGCGATTGATGCCCTGACCGATGGCCCTTTGGTGGTTGTTGGCTCGTCCATGGGGGGCTGGCAGGCTTTGCTTTTGGCCCGTGCGCGGCCCAAGCGAATTCAAGGGCTGGTCACCATCGCAGCCGCCCCTGATTTCACCGAAGACAGCTATTGGGCGGGCTTTGATATGGCGCAGAAGGCGGCCCTGGAGGCGGCGGGCTATGTAGAGCTGCCGTCGGACTATATGGAACCCTACATTGTCACCATGCGCATGATCGAGGATGGCCGGCAGAACCTTGTGCTGCGGGGTCCGTTGGACCTGCCGTTTCCGACGCGGTTTTTGCAAGGGACTGAGGACAGCGCTGTGACCTCTGAAACCGCTGTTCGCTTGCTGAACCACGCGACCGGCCCTGACATGCGGCTGACGCTTGTGAAAGGGTCCGATCACCGCTTTTCCGAGCCGCATGATCTGGCGATGATCGAGACCGCTGTCATGGAGGTGTCTTGAATGGACCAACGGATTAGTTTGATCACCCTTGGGGTGCGTGATGCCGATTCTGTCGCCGCGTTTTATGATGCGATGGGCTGGACCCGTGTTGAAACCGAAGATGGCATTATCGCTTATGATCTGATCGGGCAGACTTTGGGGCTTTATCCGCTGGACAAGCTGGCCGAGGATTTGGGCTTGCCCGTTGCAAGTCTCGGGCATGGTGCGATGACTTTGGGGTATAACTGCCGGTCGCGCGAAGATGTGGATGCTGCGATGCTACGTGCTGCCATGTCGGGCGGCGAGGTCATCAAGGAGCCGCAAGAGGTGTTTTGGGGCGGCTATCACGGCTATTTCCGCGATCCTGAAGGGCACATCTGGGAAGTCGCGCACAATCCGTTTTCGCCGTTGTCCGATGCGGGTGAGTTTCGCTGGAACGGG